>JAYELL010000050.1 GCA_034717495.1 Chloroflexota bacterium
CCAAGGTGAAGTGCAGCGAATTTGGCCAGGCATTGATCGATAATATGGTGGGCGAGTAGGCAAGGAAACAAGGAAACAAGTAGACAGGGAAACAGGGAAACAGGGAAACAAGTAGACAGGGAAACAGGGAAACAAGTAGACAGGGAAACAAGGAAATAAGTAGACAGGGAAACAAGGAAATAAGGAAATAAGGCAAGAACTCAGGTGCGACGCACTTGGTCTACAAGATCAAGCCGATTTGAATAAGAATCCGATAATGACGCCTTTGGAGCCATGTGAGCAAGTGCGTTGCACCTTATGGCTGGCTGTCCGGCATCCTGATGAAGGAAAATGGGGATGCGGTGGACACCAACATATCTCCGGCCTTTCAGGCGTCTTGCAGACAGGCCACCTGGCCGCTTTACTCCCGCATTCCCCGCGTCCGCGAGGATGACGATTACGCACCTTCAATGGGGCTGTTTTCAAAGCAGGGAAGGTGCTGATTATTTCATCAGCATGGGCAAAAAGATATACATGGGTTGGGGGGACGGCGTGGCGGTCGGGCTTGCGGTGGGTGTCCGGGTCGGCGTTTCCGTCGGTGTGGGCGTGGGCGTTTCTGTTGGGGTCCTGGTCGGTGTAGGACTGGGTGTGGCGGTGGGGGAGGGGGTGTTGGTGTGCGTCGCGGTCGGCGATGGGGTCGGTGTGGCGGTGGAGGAAGGGGTGTTAGTGTGCGTCGCAGTCGGCGACGGGGTCGGCGTGACGATTGGTTTGGTGAGCGTGAAGGTATCCAGTTGCTCGCCAAGATTGGACAGGAAGATGGCCGTTATCTGATTCTCGTGGATGTCCAGGACAACAGAGCCCAGGATATTCATGGAGGTGAACATGGCTGGATGGTTGAGCGCGCCGTAGCCAAGCCTGGCTGAGCTGCCAGCCACCACGTAAACGGCGCCGCCGTGCGGCCCGATCGTCTTGTCATAGGCACCGTCGCCGGCGGGCCGTCCGTCGCCGTCATCGAGAACCATCGAGTCCTGCAACGTGGTGGATAAGCCGTAGTGGCCGTCCAGCAGAAAAGACCGCTCGTAGCTGTGGCTGTGACCGGTGAAAACCAGGTCCACACCAGCCTCTTCCAGGACCGGCAGGAACAGCTCGCGCATCTTGATCATGCCCCACTCCTCGTCGGAGTCGTGGCTGCCCTTGCTGTAGGGCGGGTGGTGCCAGAAGGCGATGATCCAGTCGGCCTGGGTGGCATTCGCATCGGCCACGGTCCAGTCAAGCATTACGTCGCGCTGGAAGTGCAGAGATTCCGTCGAATCGAGCACGATGAAATGGATGTTGCCGTAGTCGAACGAGTAGAAGGCCTCAGTTCCTGATGCGACGCCACCTGCCTCGCCCATGGTGGGCAGGGTGAAGACGTCGAAATAGGGTCCGGTCTGGGTGGCAGCGGATGCACTGACAGCGTCGTGGTTGCCGTAAGCGGGCCACAGGACACTGGTTTTCAGCGTTTCCGGATAGGTGTTGAACACGCCTATCTGGAATTCGGGGTCGGTGCCCGAGTAGTAGGCATTGTCGCCCAGCATCAGCCAGAGGTCGGTGTGACGGTCACCGGCATAGGCGTAATAGGCGTCACGCACCTGACGGGCGCCGGTGCCACCCGAGCCGGAGTCTCCCAGTATCCAGAGACGGGTGTCACGCGACTGGCCGAGCGGTGGAGACGTGATGAAGTAGGTGCCTGGATCGCCTCCAACCAGGATCTGGGTCGTCGTCCCGACAGCGTAATAATAGGTCGTGTCGGGGGTCAGGTCGCTGAGGGTAATCTCGTGTTCCGTGGTTCCGGCCTCATTGCTCACGCTCCAGATCAAGTTGTCCGGGGAGGGGCCATACAGTACACGACTGTAGGTTACCAGGTTGGTACGCCAGCGGATGTTTATGCTGGTTGACGTGCCCATCTGCAGGTAAGGCCCGCGGGTGACATAGAGGGTCTCGACCTGGGCGGCGTTGGCCGGTCGAAGTACCATGGATTGGCTGGTATCAGCCACATTTTCCTGGATGATCGGCAGTCGAACAAGACTGGCGAACAACAGAACAAAAAGGATCTTCACTGGGGTTCGGATAGTCATAAAGTCAATTCCCGGGCTGATTTTCTTACCGCCAGCCCCAGCGGGTGGCGGTCGCGATCAGGTCACCAACTGTGACGTAAGCTCCCAGGCCGTCGACATTGAAGGTAGCCGGGCAACCTGCGGTGCCAATCGGCTGGTTCCAGCAGGCAGTCACCCGCTGGATGTCGGCGACATCCACATCGCTATCGCAGGAAGCGGGCGATGTGTGGTCGGCGTTGGGCTGCAGATCGGCGAAATAGCAGGCGTCGTTGGGCAAACCAGGTGTGCCGCCAACGGCAGAGGCGTGCCAGGTGACGGGGTCGTTGGCATAGGTGGGACCGGAAAGGCGTTCCAGGGATGGACCGGAGCCGTCGGGCGTGCCTGGCCAGGGAGAGCTATCGCTGTAGAGAATGCGATCCACAGGGATGTAGGGAGGAATGCCGGCCACGGGCGTGTCGGGCCTGGCGAGGGTCAGACCTTCGCCCCCGTTGCTTAGGCTGCCGTCGTAGGGACCGAAGACAGGCACCTCGGCAGGCACATTGTAGATGCCGGCAAAAAGAATTGGATCGATGTCGACGACCAGAGCCAGGCCACGGGCCGGGATCATGGCGGCGGGCGGGAAGGCGAAGTCTATGCCGTCGGTGAGGCGCCAGGTGTTGCCGGGGTAGACAGGATCGAAAAGCGGGATCGGGCTATCGGTGATATTGAGCAACTCGATGTATTCCAGGGCGCCGGGTGCCGGATGGTACATGAGCTCGTTGAACACAACGGGGCCGACCAATGGATAGCCGTTGGGGGCGCCGGTGCCGGTTCTGAACTGCTGGAGGGAGGCGGGGTTCTCGACGCCAAAGGTGCTTCGGCTCAAGGCAACGAAGTCGACGCCGGTGGAAGTTGGGTACCGTCCCATGGACCTGTTGGTCTCGGAGGGGCCGAAGCGCACGCCGGTGGAGTAGGGGATCAGCGTGCCATCGGGCTGGGCCGCGGAGAGGAAAAGCCGCTCTCCATCGGCGCTGAGCGCGAAGCTGGGCGGCAGGCCGGGCGTGGGGTTGAACTGATACTCGTAGAAGACGTAGAAACCGTTGGCGGGAATGGTTGTGCCATTGGGGATACGGTATTTCTTCAAGGTGTCGTTATCATCGCTCAGGAACCAGCCGCCGACGTCGATGGGGCTGCCTGTGGGATTGATCAGTTCGATGGCATCCTCGAAGGGTGCGTCGCTGTGAGCGAGAAGTTCGTTGATGAGTACCCCACCGTCAAAGGGCAGCGGGTCTTCCTCGCCAGGGGAGCCATTGGGAAAGGTGCTGGCGCGCCAGTTGGAGCCGGCATTGGGATCGCCGTTGGGATCAACGATGACCAGGGAATAACCAACGCCATCGGGGGCCTCAGGCCAGCCTGGTTCCTCATCGTCGTGGTAGCGGACGGACATGAATATCGTGCCCGAAACGGGGTCGAAGAAGTCCAGGTTCTCGCCTTCGTTGGCCAGATTTCTGTCGAATTGGCCTGCCATGGGAATGCCGGGGTAACGGATCGGGAAGAACCCGGAGTCGTTGACCAGGACGGCAAACTGGGAGGGGGCCAGCGATGCGCCGGGCGGGAAGGTGAAGTCGATGCCATCGCGAATCTGGACGCCTGACAGGTCGAGGGTTGTCGGGCCGATGTTCTGGAGCTCGATGAACTCGTAGTCACTGCCGCCGGCCGGGTTGTACATGATCTCGGTTACCTTGAGGGTTGAAAGGCCCTGAGGAGCCAGAAAAGTCGCTTCATTCAGGGCGCTCCATGTATCCCCGCTCAAGACGCGTGCCTTGACCAGAGATGTGCCCGCGGGCAGGAATACCGGCGCGGTGTAGAGGGTGGCAGCGGGTGACACCGTGCCAGAGATCGGGATACGAGGGTCTGAGCCATCGGTGGTGAAGTAGATAAGCCCTTCGGGAGCGGTGATCGTAAGTTGGAAATCAGGCGGCACGGAACCGCCATGTTGGTTGAAGCTGGGGGCCTGCACCGCCGGGTAGAGATCAAGATAATGCAGTTGCTGGAGCACAATTGCTGAGCGTTGCGGGAAAAACTCGTTCAGCATCCGGTTGTGCTCGATGACCCAATCGTCATCCCGATTAAAGGATGTGCCGGGGTTCACCACATCTCCCCAGCGGGCGGACTCGGGCACCACGGCGCGATCGACCAGATCTGTCAATTGCGTCAGGCGATAGGCGGGCAGATTGCGTTCCGGATGGGCCGGATCCCAGCTGGGGTTGGCCGGGTCGACATAAAAAACACCACCGTTGAAGAAATGGCGATGGACGCGGTCGGCAAATAACAGACGAAATTCCGGATTGTCGCGCAGTCGCCAATAGAGGTAAGCGGGGGTGTTGCCGTCATCTGCGCCCGAGCCTACATCGGAGTCGTCCAGGTAGGCGCTTTCCAGGAAGCTGCCGTTGTCCCAGCAGAGGAAGTCGAATGTTTCCCCGGGTGCACGGCGCCGGATAGCCTTCCAATCGACATCCTTCCATGGGATCGTATTGCCGCTGTAGATGTGGACCAGCATGAAATCACTCAGGTCGGCCAGGTCCAGGTATTCCTGAACAGCCTGATAACGAGCCGGGTCGGCAAGGCCCGCCTCGGCGAGATCCATCATGGCATTCCATGCCACGGTGTCGCCGTTGACCGCCCTGACGATTCCGACGCCGACATCATAGATCACGTCGAAATCGTCCTCGTTTCCACCGAAGTATGAGGCGGCAAAATCGCCGTCGATGCGTTCGGTGATGGCATAGAGTCCCCAATACAGCCCGTCGAGGTAGAGATGAACCGGCTTGTAATGGGCTGCCAGGCGACCCATGGCGGTCTCGGTGCCGCCGACCCAGGGGTTGCGCACGTACAATGCGCGCTCGCCGCGCAGGATCCAGCCATCGTCCAACAGGGCATACAGCACCAACTTTTCAAAGGTGTCAACCGGGGAATCGGGAAACAGGGGATATTCAAAGACAGAGGCACCGTAATCGCCCCGGAAGTGCAAGCGGAAGGAATGTTTCGGTGTCACATCAGGCTGACGGGTGGAATTGCCATGGATGCGCAATCCCGCGTCGATTTGAAAGGCGGTGGAACCGTCCGGATTGATCAGTTCCACGGAGGCAGGGCGTTCCCACTCCATGCCGCTCTGAACAGGGTTTGCGTAGATGCCGGTAACCGGATCGAACAAGTCCGCGCGGCTGGCTGAAATAGTCAAGGCAGGCAGTGAACGCAGATCATCCGGAAGGGTGTCGGAGTAATCATACACCACTGTGGGATCCATCTCGTAGTCTGCCGGATAGGCTCCCCAGGTAGAAGGAAAGCCTACGGGATCCGCCGGCTGTTGCATGATCCGGGCAGGCATGAGGTAGGTGTGGGTTCCAACGTGAGATTCCAGGTAGCCAGATTTGTGGGCTACGGCGCGCAGCGGCATCGAGTCATAGATGCTTACCGGGCCATTGTAGACTGCGCCGGAGGTGGCATCGGGTGCCAGGCCGGAGCGGCTATGGCGAATGGACGCGCCTGGTGTGCTGGTCTGCAGTTCAACGGTAAACTGGGTGCTGTCGTAGTAGCCTCTGGAAACGCTATAGTTGACATCGGCCACTACGCCAAGGTATGCGCTGCCGGTGTCGTTGGCTGATCCGGGCGTGGGGTGGGAAAAGTAGCGATACTCGCCGGCCGCGTCGTATCTGCCGTATGACACATCGCCATATTGTGTTGGAAATTGGGGGGAGAACTGGTCCACCACCTGGCGTGGAATGGCGTTGTCGAGCAGGGCCAGGTATTCCCCCGAGGCGCTGAGTTTGAAGTTGGTATGCAGCTGGCCGCTGGCCGGGGTACGGTCCTTGCCGGAGGCGAAGATCACCAGGTATTGGTTGGCGTCCAGGATGCGCGCGGGCAGGACCCACTTGTCGAGGTCGCCGGCATTATCGGTCAGGGCCCAGCCGGTCAGATCGACCGGGCTTGCCATCGGGTTAAACAGCTCGATCCAGTCGCTGCTATCGCCATCCTCATCCAGCAGGTCGTTCTGGTTCGAGGCCAAAAATTCGTTGACCACGATGGCCTGAGATTGCGGACTGTGCAGGGGCCGGGATGCCGTGCCCAGCGGGGCTGCCGCGGCCGGGATTGGCAGGATGGTGCCTGTGAACATCAACAGGACTGCTAAAATTGCACGCAATTGGACGCTGAACCCCTGATTCTCCATGAAATCCCTCCTGGTTGTCTTGCCCCTGAGTTACCCATGATGGTTTACCTTTCAAATGTTGAGCCAGCATACCATGGACCATGACCCGTGTCAAAACCGGAATCCGGTGAAAATTCTATTGACAGAGCAAAAAGAATGTGATATGCTGGTCAGGAATTGGTCTGACCTACGAGAAAACGCATAGCCGTATAACGGGAAGGGATTTCTTGTGCAGGCAAACCTAGCAGGATTATCTTTGGAGCCGATTGAGCAGAAGACGGCAACTGAGCTTGTCGCTCAACGGTTGATGGGTCTGTTGTCGACAGGGGCATTGAAACCGGGGGATCGGTTACCGCCAGAGCGCGACTTGGCGCGGCAGTTGGATGTTGGACGGACCACAGTGCGTGAAGCGTTGAAGCTTCTGACGCTCTCCGGTCTGCTTGAGGCTAAACGAGGGGATGGCACGTATGTAACCCGAAATTTCTACAATTTCCTATCGAATCAAATCAAGTGGCCTCTTCTTCTAAATGTAACAGAAGTCGACAGGATTGTCGAGGTACGGGAAGCGCTGGAGGCTAAGGCTGCTTTTCTGGCAGCCCGGCGGGCCACGCCGGAAGAGATTGAGAAAATCTGTGTTTTCCAGCAGTTGTTGGAGATTGAGGGCAGGGACCTCGAACGAGAAACTGAAATTGACCTGAAATTTCATCATGCCATCGCAAGAGCCTCTCACAATGAGTTGCTGTGTCGCCTGATGCTCTCGTTGCAGGACATACTTCGAGAGTACATCACATTATCCAACCAATACACTGAAAGAATCGAGTCGACGGTGGCGGAGCATCAGGCGATTTACGATGCCATTGCTTCCAGAAACCCCAAAGAGGCTGAACAAGCCATGATTGAGCATCTTGCGATCAGCAAGACGTGGATTCTGAAGGCTATTGATCGTGAGATAGGCACGAGAGAGACCTGACACCGGGCCCGGTGGTTAGATTTCGCTATGAATTCCAAAGAACGTGTTTTGGCAGCTTGTTCATTCAGACCACCTGATGCGATTCCCCGAGTTGAGCATTTCTGGGGATATTCAGAGTCCTGGGAAAAGAGGCTGGGACCTGTCGAGAGGGTTACCGACGTCGTCATCTGGTCCCCAAACGAGGGTGCGTTTCCGACAAAGGCACGCAAGATCAAGAAGGAAAAGGGTCACATCTATGAGGTTGATAAATGGGGGCGGACTGTTCGATCCAGAGAAGGTGCTTTCTTCGTCGAAATACTTGGGGTGCCCATTACGGAGGGCAAGGATTTAGATACTGTCGAGTTCGATTCTCCAGACCTCGATGTTCGATTCATAGAGGTCGAGACCGAAACGATTCTTGATGTTCCATTGATCAACGGAACGCCAAGCCTGTCCAAAGTTGAAAAGGCCCTTCAGCAAGCCAAGCAGCAAGGCTGTGTTTTTGGCAAGACAGGTGGGCCATACCTTCGGTCGACGTATGTGCGTGGCGAGATGCAGTTCCTGACGGATATTGCCAGTGATTCCGGACTGGCCAAAGCCATTGCTGACAAGATGGCTGATCATTTGATGGCGGTGGGTGTTCAGGAAATTGAGCGTTGGTCACTGCAGGACACGGGCATTTGGATTTTCGATGACATAGCCTACAACACTGGCCCGATGATCAGTCCTATCTCGTTTGAGAGGATTTTTCTGCCGGCCTATCAGCGAATGATCAAGGCCTACAAAAAAGCCGGAGCCAGGTACGTGCTTTTTCACTCAGATGGCGATATCCGTCTGATTCTGGATATGCTCATCGACGCGGGCATCGATGGCATCAACCCGGTGGAGCCTCGCGCCAATATGAAGGTGGTCGAACTACGGAAATGCTATCCCAAGCTGATTTTGGCGGGGGGGATGGACAATTCGGGGATTTTGATCAACGGCCCGATCGAAGAAATTCAGGCCTCGACGCGTGAGATCATCGATGTAGCCCGCGACGGGGGGGTGCTCATTGGATCGGGTTCCATCGGACCAGATATTTCGCTCGAGAATTATGCGGCCTACCACGAGGTCTGTATGACATACGGGAATTTCGGGAGGTAAGAATGATTGGAATTCGATATGTAGACCGGGATATTGCACTGAATATCCCAGACAAAAACATCATCTTTGATTTAAGTCCACTTGACATGCCGCCGGCAGCCGACCTTGGTCGAAAACTTCAAGAAGCGCTGGCAGCCCCGATTGGCGCCCCCCCCCTGCATGAAATAGTCCAGCCGGGCCAAAAAGTCACCCTTATCATAGACGATAATACGCGTATCACGCCGACCATGCAGATAGTGCCGGTTGTCCTGGATACACTGAATCGGATAGGGATTCCCGACAGTGACATTCAGGCAGTCATTGCTTCCGGCACGCATCGTCCCATGACAGCCGAAGAAAAGGATGAAAAATACGGCGACCCGATCCTGTCGCGCATCCCGGTATTGAACCACAACTACAAGGATCCGGCCAAACTGGTGGACTACGGGACGACCGAGCGGGGGACGCGCATTCTGGTCAATAAGGATGTCGTCGAGGCCGATTTTCGCCTGGCTATCGGCAACATCATCCCCCATCATCCTACCGGCTGGAGCGCCGGCGCCAAAGCAGTGTTGCCGGGCGTGGGCGGTGAGGAGACGGTGGCCCAGATGCACTTTCTTGGCAGCCGGGAACCCTCCCTGGGCCGGGTTGACACGCCCATGCGCCGGGAGATGGAAGATTTTGCCGGTAAGATTGGCCTGAACTTTATCCTGAACGTTATTTTGAATCGTGAGGGGGAACTGGTGGATGCGGTGGCAGGGCATTTCATTCAGGCCCATCGTGTGGGTGTCGAGATTTCCAAACAAGTGTACGGCTTGCCCATTCCCGAACTGGCCGATCTGGTGATCAGCAGCACTTCCCCCGTGGACTTCGATTTCTATCAGGCAGATAAAGGTATTACTTCAGCCGAACCGGCCACCAAACCGGGCGGCGAAATCGTATTGGTGTCTGGCTGTATCGAAGGTATCAGTCCGGCTCATCCTGAATTGGCCGACTATGTGGGGAAGATGACAAACGATCAAGTTTGGAAACTGATCGATGCGCATAAAGCCCCTGATCCCCTGACGGCGGCTGAAGCCATTGTGTTCAACGACATCAAGGATAAGATGAACATCACTTTGGCGACCGAGGGGATTTCGCCGGCGGTATGCCAAAGTATGGGGTTTCGTCATGTCTGGCCCGGCAAGTTGAACGAATACATCGGCCAACGGTTGAACGAGTCGCCAGATCTAAAGATCGGAATCTTGCGCCAAAGTGCCGAGGTCCTGCCTATTCTTACTCTGACTGCTGGTAGGGGGAGAAAGGAGGACGGTTAGTATCACTATTCCCGTGACATAGCCAGCGATTCTCTTTTTCGCCTACTTGCTCTCGTATTCGAGGAGGTTTGTACAATGAAATAAGCAGTCTATTGATTGTTGTTGTCGCCATGTAGAAACCCAAGCGCAGAGAATTGGAGGATAACGCTGATGAGGAAAAATCTGTTCACGCTGGTTGTTTTGCTGATGCTCACGATGCTGATTGTGTCATGTGCTCCACCGCCACCTCAGGTGATTGAGAAAGAGGTGCTTGTCACCTCCACTCCAGAACCAGAAGGCCCGGTGAAGCTGGTGTTCTGGAGCTTCCTCGACCAGGAATACCCTGGCATGTATCCCTTCTTTGAGGAAAAGTTGGCCGGGTTCCAGGAGAAGTACCCCGACGTAGATATCGAATTCGTGCCCATTCCCTACGAAGGAAGTGATGCCAAGTATCTGGCCGCGTTTGCCGGCCGAGAGAACGCACCTGACATGTGGATGGGAAAGGTTCCTTATTTTGCTGGTGGCCTGAAGGTGGCGGCCCCCGCTCCTGATGACGTAAATGAGGCGTGGGATGAGATTCTCGTTGACAACATCAAACCATATCTTCAGTGGGAGGACCACTACTACGGCTTTCCCATCGAGTCCGACCTGGGGGTGATGCTCTACTACAACACCGATCTGTTCGAGGCAGCGGGACTGGATCCTGCTAAACCACCCCAGACAATGGACGAACTTCTTGAATATGCACAGAAGCTCAGTGATAGCGGCGAAGTGGGCTTTGGTGTCCGTTACTCGGGCAACCCGCGAGGAATCGCTGACAAGTGGCTACCGTTCTTGCACGCCTGGTGCGGCCAATTATATTCCGAGGATGGCACAACATCCGACGGGTATCTAAACAGTCCTGAAGCGATCGAATCGCTGCAATTCTATGGCGACCTGGTCAATGAGCACGGCGTGTCCAGCCTCACTGTAGGCAAGCCGATGGATGCATTCTCACGCGGGCAGGTCGGTATGTTCTTCCGTGAGGCCTGGACGGTGGGTGTCCTTCGAGATTCGGCCCCGGACATCAACTATGCTGTAGTGCCCATCCCACAAGAGGATTGTAACCCTGGCTTGAGCCTGTTATTCCAGACGTCGATGATGGTCAACAAGTTCAGCCCGAACGAAGACATGGCCTGGGAATGGATACGCTACATGACGCTCAATCCTGAATATGATATGGAAATGGCCCAGATCAACGGCACACTGCCGTTGCATAATGCCAATTTTGAGACAGACTACTTTACCACCCGTCCGGATTATGAGGCCGAGCTGGAGATCATCAATAACCCGGCGAGTCCCTACTACGGTGAGCCGTTTATCAACGAGATATCGTTTCGCGTTGGTCAGGCAGTTGAAGAGGTGTTGTTCGGCCAGAAAACCGCCGAGGAAGCGCTTAACGATGCGGTTCCAGATGTGGATGAGCTACTGAATAAGTAGTCTGCCGACTTGAACGATGGCTTGGCCTCCGGCCGGAGGCCAAGCCCCTGGAGGGGTTTTCAACCTACAAACTATTACCATATCCAAACAGAGTTTGCAGTGAGCCTTCCGGCGCACTTGTTTCTCACGGAAGTGTGATCCTCAAGAGAGAAAATGAATGAATAGGGCTGTCAATATCCTGATGGGGAAGAGTATGCGTGATCGGCAGATCAGAACAGCCTATCTCTTCATTCTTCCGGCCATCCTGTATTTTTTGCTGACATTTACCTATCCTACTCTCCAGGCTTTTTGGCTTTCTCTTAACACCTGGGGCGTTGCGGGAGGTTCAGAATTTGTCGGTCTCCAACAGTACGCGGAAGTGCTGAACGACAAGCTGTTTTGGGTCAGCATGAAGAACACCTTCGTACTGGCGCTTCTCAGTGTACCGCTGACGATGGCCTTAGCCATCTTAGCAGCAGTACTTTTCCATTCCGCATCCAATTTCCCGTTCAGGAACCTGTTTCGAGCTATCTACTTTTTGCCTGTCATCACTTCTGCGGTGGCTGTTGGTTTTGTTTGGAGTTGGATTTTTCAGCCCGACATCGGTCTTTTGAACGCCCTTCTCGAAGCTCTGGGCATCAAAGGTCAAATGTGGCTTTCTAGCCCCAGTCAGGCTTTGCCCAGCCTGGCGATAATGAACATCTGGATGCGGCTCGGCTTCGATATGATTATCTTTTGGGCTGGCTTGCAAGGTATTCCATCCGTATACTACGATGCGGCCAAAGTTGATGGCGCCGGGGCTGTGGCCCGGTTCCGGCACATTACTTTTCCCCTGCTCAATCCTCAAATCGTACTGGTGGCAGTCATCGAGATCATCAATGCGCTCAAGGTGTTTGACCTGGTCTTCATCGCCACCAGCGGCGGTCCGGTCAACTCCACCCGGGTGGTTGTTTTACATATCTACGATCTGGCGTTTTCGTGGAACAAGATGGGGGAAGCTTCGGCTGTTGCCATCTGTCTCTTTGTGATCGTCATCATTGTGACCGTGGCGCAATGGAAACTCCTGAGTCGACGAGTGGAGTATTGATCGGCAATGCAAGCACCAGAAAAATGAAATCCTTAATGAACACAAAACGACTGCAGCAGTCTGTTCTGATCATCATGATAGTCATTGGGGCAATTATTATGGCCTTCCCCTTCATCTGGATGGTGCTGACCTCGTTGAAACATTCAGACGAGATCTACCGACTGCCTGTGACCATTCTTCCCGATGATTTTCTGAATTTCGAAAACTACGTTACCGTTTTTGAACGCCAGCCATTTCTGCGCTTCTTTCTCAACAGCTTCATTGTCGCGAGCAGCTCTACGATGGTTACCCTGTTTTTTTCCTCTCTGGCCGGTTACGCCTTTGCCAAGTTCGAATTTCCGGGCAAAGAAGTCTTGTTTTTTGTCTTCATTTTGGCAGCTCTGATGATACCGTTTGAGATAATTGTTATCCCGCTGTATCTGTTATTCAATCGTCTGGGATTGGTGAATACCTACCTGGGGATAATGGGACCTGCCATGTTGAGCGCCTTTGGTATTTTCATAATGCGCCAGTTCATCGTTTCGATCCCGAATGATTATCTCGATGCGGCGCGCATTGATGGGCTGTCTGAATTCCAGATATTCTTACGCATTATCATACCTTTGTCGGTACCGGCTTTGGCCACTCTGGGTACTATCAAGTTCATCTGGACGTGGAACGAGTTCCTGTGGCCGTTGGTTATGGTCACCAGTGAAAAGATGCGGACGGTTACGCTGGGACTATCGACCTATACCGGAATGTGGCATACAGATTACACCATCATCACGGCTGCCGCGTTTCTGAGCGTTATTCCGATGTTAATCATCTACCTGTTTTTGCAGAACTTTGTAATCGAAGGTATGACGATGACTGGGGTTAAAGGATAACACCACGATGTTTGAATCATCTATTCACGTTCTATCTCAGGCCAACATGGATTTAATTCATGGGTCAGCGATTGAAATCCTGCGCGATGTGGGGGTACGAGTGGATCACCCCCGGATGCGTGACTTGCTCTCAGATTTTGGCTGTCTGGTCGAGGGTACGGTCGTAAAGTTCCCCGAGGCGGTAACCGAGGATGTGGTCCGCAGTATGCGGGATCCTGGCAACCTGGTGGATGGATACGTGGGCACTCTGCCACTCGATCGGAATCGTATTCCTGATGATGCCCGGATTGTGCCTGTAGCAACTGCCCAGGCCACCATTGCGCACGATCTTGAAACCGACGAACTGCGCCCGGCAACGCAGCAGGATTTGGTCGATGCCTGCCGGGTGGTAAATTCACTGCCCGGTGCAGTGACCGCGCATCCTGTTTTTTTGCCGCAAGATGCGCCGGAGATGGTACAAGACCTGTACGCGCTCAGGGTGACGGCTCAACACTACCCCTATTCTGATTTTGTCGAGATATACAGCCCGGAGGTGGTTCCCTATTTCCTGGAAATGGGGCGGGTGATCTGTGATTCCGATGAAACGCTCAAGGAATCGCCTCCTTTTTGTTCGTGGGCGTTTGCAACCCCTCCGCTCCAGTTTGGCCGCCATGGTTTTGATATCGTCTTCGAACTCAAGGATTTTGGCCTAAAAAAGGGATACGGTGTAGGAGGTGTGATGCCTATTCTGGGTGCATCAACTCCCCTGACGTTATCAGGTTATCTTGTGATGCAATCTGCAGAGGTATTAGCCTGCAACATCATGAACTGGGTCTTATTGGGACGGATTGTAGGCTATAGTGGCGGGCCGGCGATTATGGATATGAGGCGGGGAGCAGCCAGTCAAAGCGCTGCGGAGGCAAATCTGCTCTTTCTGGCTTGCATGGACTTACAGCGCTATTACGGTGATCCCGATCCAATCTACCCTTATGCGCTCAGTGCCGATGCCAAGTTTCCTGATGTGCAAGCTGGAATCGACAAGACCTTCAGTGCGACTGTTGCCGTCTTGGCGGGCAGCCGTATTCTCTCCGCGGGTTTGGGGATACTTGGTCTAAGCGGAGTAGCCAGCCTGGCCCAGCTTGTTATCGACTACGAGTTATGCCAAAGCCTGGAGCATTTCGTTCGAGGGTTTGAGGTGGACGAGGCTCATATCGGCCTTGAAAATATTAAGAAGATCGGTATTGGTGGCAGCTTTCTGGCCGAAGACCATACCTTGGAGTATATGCGTGAAACGCTATTCTTTCCCGAACTTTTCGACCGGCGTATGCTGGGCAGTTTCCAGCAGGACCGAAAGGGTATGTTAGATCACGCAAAAGACAAAGTTCGGGGCATCCTGAAAAACGGCGAGCATCGGGAATACCTGGACCGGGAGCAAGTCAGGGAACTTGACCGAATCGCGCAACGGGCCAAAGAAGAAATCCAGGGATGATTTGGGATTTCTGGCCTGTACCGAGGAGAGGATGATGACCGAGCTAACTGGAATGAAATGGTGATAAATCCCCCCTTGACCGGCAAAGAAAGGGTAAAACTGGCTCTGGCTCACAAAGAGCCGGACAGAGTTCCCATTGGAGAAATGGGAATTGACTACCCGATCATCGAGCAGGTGTTGGGACGTGAAACGTACTATCGTGCCCAGGGTAAAGAGCGCCGGGCAATCTGGGAAGGGCGGCGCGACGAAGTGGTGCGCAGCCAGAAAGAGGATCTGGTAGCTCTGGTGCAAGCTCTTGACTGGGATATTGTCCCGGTCTGGTTGACGTACAGCGACCGTGTAGATTACCGTCCCCGACGGTTTCTGGCTGAGGATAAACTCAAATGGCAAGACGCTGACGGCAATATCTGGCAGGCCCCGGACCAGACAGGCGATGCTCTGTGCATCGACTCACACAGAATCACTCCAGCCATTTTGGATGAGATGCATCGCACCCCACCAGCAGTTGACCAGTCTCAGTTGGAACTGGTCAACTACGTCGTTCAGGAATTGGGTGAGACTCACTTCATTATCGGGCGCGGCTGGCATGCTCCCTCGACCTGGACCGACGGCTCATTTCCTATCCCGGGCGAGGGCTTGTCTATTCCGATTGACACGTTCCTGATGATGATGTATGACGACCCTGATGCAGTGCACGCGATTTTGGCAGCGTATACCAGGCGGGCGATTGAATATGGCAAAATCCTTATTGCGGCAGGGGTTGACGCCGTGCAAATCAACGTCGATTACTGCATCAACACTGGCCCCTGGCTGTCACCCTCTCAGTTTGAAACATTTATCCTGCCCTATATGCAGCAACAGGTGGATGCCTTCAAGCAGGAAGGGGTATACGTTCTCAAACATAGCGACGGCAATACCTGGGCACTGATTGATATGATGGTGGGTACCGGGATAGACGCCCTGCATGGAATTCAACCGAGCGTCGGCATGGATATCAAGCGTCTAAAAGAGAAGATTGGTGACCGGGTGGCTCTCTTCGGTGCCATTGAAGCTGAAACGCTTATCAACGGCATGCCTGAGGATGTTGAGCGCGCAGTTGAGTATTGCCTGAAGCATGGAGCGCCGGGGGGGGGATTTGCTCTCACCACAAGCAATTCGGTGCAGGTCGGAACCAAATATGAGAATTATATGACCATGCTCCGTGTAGCCGGCGAAAAAGGGACGTACCCCATTTCTTTGTGAAGGTTTACGTAATGCATGAACAGCAAGGCGGAAACGATGTTAGCAATTGAAAATGGCGATGTTTTCATCGTTGATACCTTTATTCAAGATGGGGTTGTGCTCATCGAAGGAGGCATTGTTCAGGCAGCTGGGCCGCGAAAAGAGGTGGAAATCCCTGGCGGCACAAGTCATCTGGATGCCAGGGGCGGGACCATTGTGCCCGGTTTCATCGATATGCATACAAATGGCGCTCTGGGTTACGAGTTAGCGAATGCAGAACTGGCTGACCTGGAAAAAATCACAGGATATTTGCCGCAACAGGGAGTAACGGCTTTTGTGCCCACGATCGTAAGTGCTGCCATCGAAGATATTCTCCAGGGGTTGGAACTGGCGCGCCAGGCTATGTCAGGGCCGCGTCTTTCGGGTGCTGAAATCCTCGGTGTTCATATTGAAGGCCCCTATATCAACCGGGAAATGAGGGGAGCGCACAACAACGACATCATTCGCAACCCGGATCCGGATGAATATGGGGCTATCCTTGAATACCCGGATGTTATTCTGTGGGTCACCCTGGCGCCCGAACTGCCTGGAGCTTTGGAGTTGATTCGAGTTCTACGAGAGAACGATATACTGGTCAGCGCCGGGCACACAATGGCCCTCGAGCAGGATATCGAGATGGCAGTTGAAGCAGGATTAAGCAATGCGACACACCTCTATGGCAATATGACGACTCTGCAGCGGGAGAACATCACCCGCGTTGCCGGCTTGGTTGAATATACTTTGCTGGATGATCGGCTCACTACCCAGATCATCGCCGATGGCTATACCTTTTCTCCGAACCTGATGAAGCTGGCATACAAGATCAAGGGGGCGGACAAGTTGGCCATCATAACGGATAACAGCCCTCTGGCGGGACTTCCGCCGGGCGTGTATAACCTGTGGGGGGTGGATGTGGTCGTAGAAGAGGAAATATCATACCTGCCGGACCGCAGTGCCTATGCGGGATGCATAACCACCATGGACAGATGTTTGCGCAACGCTATCCACTTGATGGATGTTCCACTTGGAGATGCCCTACGTATGGTCAGTACAACTCCCGCCAGTATTCTGGGAGTTGCTGACCGCAAAGGCAGCCTGGAACCGGGCAAGGATGCAGATGTCACTGTTCTCAACTCGGAGCTGGAAGTGATCCATACGATTACGTCCGGTCAACTTGCATTTTCTACGGGATAATTCATTCGATTCCGGTTATCGACAGGGAATTCACGTTGGCACGATGCCCATGCTTCAACAAAGGAGGAAAAATTATGTATCAGTGACTGATGTTACGCAGGTAACAGTTGGACCAAGGCTTCCAGAAGACAGCAGACGACTTCCAGAAGACAGCAGACGACGGACCGCAGACGGCTTTCGGAAGACGACGGACGGCTTTCAGAGAACGGCGACACGGCGACGCAGCGATACGGCGATACGGCGATACGGCGGTCAGCGGTCGGCGGTCAGCAGTCGGCGGTCGAGATTTCGGTTTTCAATTTGGCGGTGAAGTTGTGCCGCATCACACGTCTTAGGAGGACGATCATGAAGAAGTTGTTTCGTGTTTTTGGGTTATGTTCTTTGCTTGTGATCGTGTTGTTGGTCACTGTGCAATGTACCGCCGTGCCAGCTGGACAACCAGCGGCTGAAGCCCCGGTTGTCGAAGAGGCTCCTTCAGTTGCAACTGAAGCCCCGGTGGCCGAAGAGGAGACCGGTGAGCCTACAGCACTGAAGATTGCCTGGATGGGGGCTGAGTACGACACCTACCAGCAGTGGAAGGCAGATTTTGAAGCAGCGTATCCCAACGTGACTATCGAATACCAGTTTATTCCCTACGCCGAGGGCCCGACTGTTTTCAATACAATGATCGAAGGAGGCAATACACCGGATCTGGCCTATCTGTTCATGGGGCTGATTTCGGAATATGCCGAACGAGAAGCTCTTGAACCGCTTGACAACTTCATGAGTGATGAAGAGCGGGCGGAGTGGGTGGCTGCAGGCCTGGGTGCCGGTGAATACAAGGGCAAGACCTACGCAGTGCCACTGTTAGGCGCCAACAGGACCCTCTTTGTGCGCTCCGATCTGATGAAAGCAGCAGGTTACGACGAGCCGCCGACTACATGGGATGAGGTCATGGATCTGGCAAAGAAGATGAACAACCCGCCGGAGGTTTACGGTTTCTGCATCGGCGCTGGTCGCCAGAAACACATTATGCAAGAGCAAATCGGCATGATGTGGGGCTATGGAGCCAGTTTCTTTGACGAGGATGGAAAACTGGCTATCAACAGCCCGGAGGCAATCGAGTATGTGACCGATTTAACGAACATGCAGCTGGTGGATGGGGCGATGCCACCTGGGATTCTGACTCTGAATGCCAACGAGTGCTATGCTGAGATGGCCGCCGGCAAGGTTGCTATGATGTTCAGCGGCCCCTGGCAAGACAAACAGTGTCGGGATGCGGGTCTCGAATGCGAAGCCATTCTGCTTCCAGAACCGAATCCGGGTGGAGATCACAACATGCTGTTGATCGTAGATCTATTCGGAATGTTCTCTGCCTCGGAGAACAAAGAAATGGCCTACGAGTTCGTCAAATTCATTCAGCAGCCGGAGAACCGCGTTCTGTTCGACAAGGAATTCGGAGGTGTGCCGCTCACCCATAAGGTAGCGGATGACTCTTACTACCAGTCACAGCCAATTCAGAACTACATTGAGCAGACCGATCTTCTGCGCCTGACCCCCAAGCACCCAGAGTGGACGAAAATCCAGGATGGCTGGGGCGAAGCGGTGCAGATGGTTCTGGCCGGTGACGCGACCGCCGAGGAAGCCCTCAACAAAGTTTACGATCGCCTGGTGAACGAACTTGAGGATCCGAACTTACCGCAATAGCAAAGTGCTTTGAACCTAGATCTGTGTGGGCGAAATCTCACACAGATCTAGACCTGGCTGACGATTGTTTGAAGAGAGGGCGTGTTTATGGAAAAACAGAAACGTCGCCTGGCATATCTGTTGATAGCGCCCAGTGCCCTATGGTTACTGTTGTTCATTGGGTTGCCCATCGTAGATACGATTCGCACCAGTTTCTATCATACTTCCTATAAAGGGGTGCGTTTTGTTGGCCTGGAAAACTACTTCAATATTCTATTCAAAGATGACTTGTTTCGTTTGGTTCTCAATAACTCGATTATTTGGACCGGTGCTTCTGTATTCTTGAACGTGGTTTTCGGCCTGCTTATCGCGCTGCTCCTTAGCCGCTCGTCGATTTTCAGTGAAATTGCGCGGGGGACGTTGATTCTCGCCTGGGCTACGCCTCTGGTTGTAGCCGGAATCATATGGAAATGGATGTACAACGCGGAGTATGGCCAATTGAATTCGCTGTTATTCTCTCTTCATCTTATCGATGAACCTGTTCAATGGCTTACAAATGCTCGTTCGGCATTTGTAGGGGCTCTGATCGCTCGCTTCTGGACAGCGTTCCCATTTACAACATTTGCTTTCCTATCGGGATTACAATCGATTCCCACCGATCTGTATGAAGCGGCAATTGTAGATGGCGCATCGGGCTGGCAACGATTTTGGAAGGTTACCTTGCCTCTGCTGCGCCCAGTGACCCTGGCCGTCTTATTGATCAGTGTCATTTGGTCTTTCAACAGTTTTGCTTTCATTTATGTTATTACCGGTGGAGGGCCAGCAAACAAGACTCAAATCATGGTTACAGAGATTTTTCGACGCGGCTTCGCTTACTTCAACTTTGGTTCTGCCAGTACATTGGCTGTAATCTCCTTCTTCTTCTTGCTCATTGTAAGTATCGTGCAATGGAGGCTCTTTTACCGGGAGGAAGCTTGATGAACATTTTTAGTACCAGGTGGTTCGGTAACGCGGCACGTTTGATTGGCATAACGATGATCGTCAGTTTTGCAGTGTTTCCGTTTCTGGTCGTGGTGGGAACCTCATTGAAAACGATGGGCGAAATCTTCCGCTCGCCAGCTACGCTAATTCCGGAGGTCGTCGTCTGGCAGAATTACGTAGACATCTTTGTTCGAATTCCGATGGTTCGACACCTGGTGAATACGTTTATCATAGCAGGTGCAGTCACTGCTCTGAATATCCTTGTTTCAGCACCGGCGGCATACGCTATTGCGAGAATCGATTTCGCTGGCAGAGGGGCGTTTGGATTGGGCATACTGATCACTCAAATGTTTTCACCCGTTATCATACTCATTCCCCTCTTCAAAGTCATGAAAACTATGGGCCTGCTGGATACGTATGCCTCCCTTATCTTCGTAAATTTGGCTTTTGTCATTCCCTTCTCGATCTGGATGTTGACCGGTTTCTTCCGGAACATTCCTGAAGAACTGGAGGATGCTGCCATGATCGACGGCCTGTCCAGATTTCAGACTATGATAAGAATTGCCTTGCCGTTGACGATGCCCGGCCTGATCACAACGTCGATCTTCGCATTTATTACGGCCTGGAACGAGTTTATTTTCGCCCTGGTTTTCATCTCTGATCGGGACATGCAGCCGATCACGATGGCGCTATATTCCTGGGAAAAAAACAATGTTGTAGAATGGAATTACCTTATGGCCACCTCCGTTGTCGCCACGATTCCAACTGTTTTTCTCTTCCTTCTCGTCAGGAAACGTCTTACAGCGGGATTGATGGCCGGGGCAATAAAGTAGAAGGGAATCTGGTTAATTGAGGATGATTCAAATCGATACACGCATCGAACGCTACAAAAAGTGGCTGGAGCGGGAATCTGTGGAGCGGCCAATGATAGGGCTTGCCTGGGAACCGGACATAAGTCCGCTCCCGGAAATGCTGGAGCAGTTCGGTATGGGAAAACCAGTATTTCCGGACCAAATTCAGCCGGAAGTGATATTGGATTGGGTTGAACACTGCTACGGCGAGGATGCCCGGCTGCAAAGCGATGTAATTCAGGGATTTGCCCCCGCTTTTGGCGTTCCCTGGGTTGAGGCGATTGCCGGGTGCCCGGTGGTGGCTCAACCAGGATCACTGTGGGCCGAGCCTTGCCTGGATAGCTACGCGGATCGCCAGCGAATCACCTTTGATCCCGACAATCCCTGGCTGCAGAGGCTGATTGAGTTCACCAGAGTGCTGGTTGATTTATCTGATGGGCGCTTTCCAGTCACGCTTCCGCAGACGCGAGGTCCACTGGACACGCTGGCAGCCATGCGCGGGCCTGAGCGAATGGGGCTTGATCTTATCGACTGCCCCGATGAAGTTGCCGCTATTCTCGATGAACTTACCGACCTCTGGATAGGCATTTGCGAAGCGGTCAGGCCGTGGATTCCACCGTTTCATGGCGGCTATTGCAGCCGGATGAAAATGTTTGCACCTGGCTACGCCGTCACACCGCAGAACGACATTTCTTCCATCGTCTCGGCCAGAATGTACAGGGAGTTTGCTTTGCCCTGCGACAGGCGAATCACGAGTCGTTTTCCTTACCACTCTTTTCATACGCACGACACAGAGTACCACCAGATAGAAAACTTGCTCGAGTTGGAAGCGCTTACGGTTATCCAGATCTTTCTTCAGCCAGATAGCGGCGGTCCACCTTTTGAGAGGATGTTACCCATAATAGAGCAAGCGCTTGAGCGTAAACCGGTGCTTCTGGGCGCTCAGAACATTGAAACAGCCGAACGCTGTCTTGAATCATTGCCCTGCACTGGATTGTTCCTGATGCTTGAAACCGAACCTCTGGAACCGATTCCCGAAAGCCACAGGCGGTGGCTGCTGGAGCACTGTCTTATGTAACTGGAGTTACGCAGGTAACAATGTGCCCGGAAGACGGCGACCTTGCGACACGGCGACCTTGCGACGCGGGGACACGGCGACACGGCGACGCGGGGACACGGGGACACGGCGACGCGGGGACACGGCGACACGGCGACGCGGCGACCGAGGACCACGGACGGTAGAACTGCGTAACATGAGTTATGTAACTGGAGTTACGCAATTGGAGTGCTTTCCTGCCGACCACCGACCACTGAAAGCCGACCATTGACCGCCGACCGCTGACTGATATCCGTCATTCTTTCTTCAAATACTTGAACATACAAGGAGAACTACTTATGAAGATCGGTTGTGCCGCACTCTATCCCATTACCCGCTACGGATTCCCTTACACGCTGGACAATTACCTGAAAGCTGTGGCCGAAATGCACTCGGCCGGTTTCGAGTACTGCGAGCTGGAGATCAACGTCGATAACGACCTTGATGAGTATATCGAGCGAACCGGCGAGGTCGAGCGTGTTCTGGCCGACAATCAAATGACCGTCTCGGCGATCATAGGTGTGGTAGATGGCGCCTTTTCTACTAACCCCGTTATAGCGGACGCCTATCTACGCAAGTATGAACAGCTCTGTCGATTTGGCAGGGGCATCCACTGCGACATGATCTGCATTTGCGCCTATATGCCGCCCGAAATCGAAGGTGTTGCCGGAACCGAGCCCTATTCTGGCGCTCCCCCCATGCAGGTCAGAGAGCCGGAAGATTTCGACTGGGATCTGTTCTGGGACAACGCTGTCCATCGTTTTGCCCAGATGGCGCGCATCAGTGCCAAATACGATCAAAAACTGATCATCGAGAATCGGGTGGGCGATTGGGTCAGCACAAGCGATGGTGTATTGAAACTTATCGAAGACGCCGGAGAGCCGAATGCAGGCTGTCTGCTTGATGTAGCTCATACCAACGCAACCAAGGAGCATCTTAACCTGGTTATTCCCAAACTCAAACATCGGCTGATGTATGTCCATCTTGCTGACAATGATGGCACACAGCCCTATCATCTGCCTGCCGGCCAGGGTACCATCGACTTTCCTTCTGTATTTGGAAGCCTTGAATCAATTGGCTATGACAGCTACGTCAATGTTGACTATGGTGGCGTGCCGTCCGACCAGATTCTGGAAGAAGTGACAAAAGGTCGAGCTTATTTTCAGGAATGCCTTGAAACTGCTAGCCAGGACCATGGGTAGGAAAACAAATCAACACTGAATCTATTCCGGAACTGATCGCCGCCTTCACCACCGTATTCTTCATATTTGGCCTGGGATTCGCCATCCAACGGTTGCGGCCATTGAGCGAACAGACACTGGCCCAACTTTCCTGGTTGGTCGTTGAGGTCTTGCTGCCGTTTTATCTCTTCTTCATTATGGCAACCAGCGTCACATTTGAGTCGCTGAGCGCGGCGCCGGTGCTTATCGCTATGGGCCTGGTGGTTACACTGACCAGCTACGTGTGGGCAACGCTGGCGCAAAAGCCGGCCCGGGTTGCGCCGGAGCAGCGATCGGCTTTCCGCTTTTCAATCATGATCGCCAATACAGCTTTCCTGGGCATTCCTATTTGCGCGGCCCTGTTTGGCCCTGTGGGCGCTGTTTACGCTGTATTGTACGATTTTGGCACGACCATAGTGATACTGACGCTTGGGATTTGGGTGCTTAACGGGGGGCATCTCGATAATTGGCGACCCCTGTTTTTTAATCCTTTGATTTGGGGCGTCGTGGCCGGATTGGGGTGGGCTTTCAGTGGTTGGCCGTTCCCGGAGTGGCTGGCCGGCCCCTTCTCGACCCTGGGCGATGCCACATTGCCGTTGGCGTTGTTGGTAGGCGGCGCCCAGATCGGCAATATCCAACCAGCAGGATTGAGGCAACTGCCATTGGCGGGATTGATTACAACTCGACTGATTGTTGTTCCCATAACTGTTTTCGCCGCTCTGGCGATCCTGGGCTGGCATGGGCTATTTGCGCAAGTGACCATTCTCCAGGCAGCTATGCCGGTGGGGATTACAACTGTAATCCTAGCCAAAAACTACGGGGCTGATGCCAAGTTTGCAGCATCGGCCATATTCTGGTCAACCTTGTTTGCTATTGTCAGTCTGCCCATAATCGTTATATTGCTAATTTGAACCATCAATAGTTCTAAGGAGAAAAACATGAACATTGCTTGCGGTTATACCATTCCCATTACCCTGTTTGGAATTCCCCCGTCACCTGCAGACCATCTCAAAGCGATGGAAATTGTAGGCCAGGCCGGCTTTGAGGCGATAGAGCTGGAGCTATATGATGAGTTGATCGAGCAGCATCGGCGTGATCTCGACCAGATGAAAGCCATCCTCTCAAACTATGGGATGGTCGTTCCATCCGTCATGGCAGTCGAAGAAAAAATGTTCAGTGTTAACCCGGACATCAAGGCCAAGGCATTGCATGATTTCGCCGCGCTGACCGATATGATCGCTGAATTGGGAGCACCGATTGTATCAATTTGCGGGTATATGCCGCCAGAGATCCGTCCCATGGGCACCGAGCTATATGTGGGCGGCCCGCCTACTGCTGTCAGCGTTGGCGACGATTTCTCCTGGGACGAGTTCTGGAGGAACGCGGTGGATGTGGTGACTCAATGCGCCGCCATCGCCAAGCGCAAGGGGTTGAGGCTCATTATCGAGACACGAGCCAATGACGTCTTCAGTTCGACGGATGCAATACTGAACCTGATAAAGGAGTCGGCAGCGGATAATGCGGGCGTGTTGTTCGACATCGCCCATGTTCATGCCGGCAAGGAATACCTGGCACTGGTTATCCCCAAATTAGGGGATCAAATCGCCTTGGTTCACTTTTCTGACAATGACGGCTCCCAGGCTTACCACTATCCTCCAGGTCAAGGTATCATTGATTTTCCTGCTGTGGTTGGAAGCCTGAAACGCGTGGGGTTCGATGGAACGATTGTTGTCGACATTTCCGGCGTGGATAACATTGTTGAGGAAGCAGTCAAAGCCCGCGACTTTTTTCTATCGCTGATCAACGAAGTCCAGGCATAGGGGACAAACGATGAGACTAAGCCTATCATCCTTCATCTATTACAACTATCCTCTCTCCGAGGCAATCCGGCGCACGGCTGCTGCCGGATTTGACGGAATCGACATCTGGGGAGGAAGGCCCCACGCCTACCGGAAAGACCTGGGCGACAAAGAGATTGCCGACCTGCGCCAAACCCTTCAATCCGAGGGACTGGCTGTTGCCTCCTTTATCCCAGCTCAATTTCGCTATCCGACCAGCCTGTGCAGCCCGATAGAGAAGATTCGCCAGGACAGCGTATCCTACATCCAGGATAGCATCGAAACGGCGGTAGCCCTCGGCGCCCCGGTCGTAAGCGTGTGCCCCGGTCATACCCTTTTCGGACAAAGTACCGAGGATGGCATTGAGCGCTTGAGCGAAAGCCTGTGCGCTATCGCCGAGTACGCCACCAGCTATGAACTGCTTATTGCCATTGAACCGGCGGACAGATATGAAACGGATCTATTGCCTACCTGCGCAGCCACTCTGGATCTGGTCAACAAGCTTGGATATGCGTACTTAGGCGTACTGCTCGACAATGGGCATGCCCATGTGGTGGGTGAGCCGGCGGCGGACGCAGTGCGCTTGCTGGGTGACAAACTGTTCCACGTGCACGTCGATGACAACGATGGCGAACGAGATCAGCACTTAGTGCCAGGAGATGGCAGTTTCGAATTTTCGCCGTTCATGGTGGCTCTGCGCCAGACAGGATATGATGGTTTTTTGGCTGCGGAACTGGGTTGGGACTATACCATAGATCCCGACCCAGCCGCCCGGCTTACCGTCGAGAGGATGAACGACATCCAAAGCCAGGGTTAACCCTCAGTTGTCGAACACTTTCTTAACGGGGTGCCGATGATGGTTCTAAAAGCAGGTGATTACTTCGATCCGGAGGCATACCACCAACGAGTAGCGCATGCTCACCAGGCCTGGGACGAACTTCTCGCCGGGAAGCGATCTCATTTGGTGTTCATGAATCTTTGCGCTCCCTTCCTGTGCGATCTGTTTGGGGTTGAGCCTTTCGACTATTACACCAGCCTGGAAGTAATGGCCGACACCCAGTTGAAAGGAATTGCCTGGCGTCTCAAGAATCTTGACGAAGATGAGATTCCACTGGCGATCTTCCTGGACCAGGCAACAGTTCACGAAGCTATCGCCTTCAATCTGCCCATTGAATATCAAAAAAGCTCTACCCCTTGGGGCGGGCATCTCATCGATGAAATCGAGCAGGTTGACACGCTGCAAATGCCTGATCTGACCCGGCACAGGAATTTGCACGAGACGCGTCAGAAGCTTGAACTGCTACGCTCACTTGTGGACGGCTTGCCGGTTTTGACCAGCGTTCACCTGCATGCGCCGTTTACAATGGCTGCTCAACTCTTGAATGCCCAAGACCTGTTCCTGGCTTGTTTTGAGCAGCCTGAGCGTGTCCATAAGCTGCTGGAGAATTGTCTTCGCTTTTTCTTGCACTTTGAGCGAGTTAAATGGCAGTACGGCATCTCGCCCGACCCGCTGGATGAGTTTGTCTGCTGGCGAGAAGGTCAGCGTGGCCTGACCCGAGTCTGGACAAGCGACGATACGGCAACGATGATGTCACCCCAGTTATATGAGGAGTTTGTCTTACCCTATAACCAAATCCTGTACAGCGATTTTGAATATGTTCATCTCCATATGGACGGCCGCTGGAATCACTTGATCCCCCACGTGCAACGATTGCAACCTGATTACTGTGAAGTCGGGGGGGAGACGGATTGGCGTGCGGTTGTCGAGGCTCTGGGTCCCACCACGGTTTTACAGGGCGGCATTCTGGCCGAAATAGCGCGAGATGGTTCACCGGATGACTGCGCCCAAGCTGCTGCAACGGCACTCGATATTGCCGTGGGAAAAGCGGGCGTTGCCTTGACCATTGCCAACGAAGTTCATCCGGGCACACCGTTGAGAAACATGCAAAAAATCATCGAGACTGCCCGTGATTATCAACACAAGGCACTGAAAAATGCCTCCTGGCAAGGGCCAGAGGAACGCAAATGGCACGCATCGCGCAGTTAATCGATATCCTACAAGGCAGCGGCATTGACGCTGGCGATGTATTAGTTTTCGAGGCACCTGGGCTGACGCCATCCAACGTCGAGGGTGGGTTGGAGAACCTGGCCATTGCTCTGCAAGCGCTGGTCGGGCCCAGCGGAACCCTGGTAGTCCCCACCTGCACACCCGCCGAAGGCTACCCCAAACCCGTCTTCGATCCCCTGCAATCTCCGTCCGAAATGGGTCCATTCCCGGAGATGTTCAGGGCATTGCAGGGCGTCGTACGCAGCCACAGCCCGACGCACTCTGTTTCCGCCCGCGGTCCCTCGGCCGACAACTTGATTGCCGGTCATCGAACAGCGGCAGGGAGACCAACCCCCTGGGGAGGCGGCCCTTTTGGCTATGGCAGCCCCTGGGACTTGCTTTACGAATGCAACGCCTGGTGGGTTTTGGTTGAGACGGACGAAATGTCGCCCGATTCCTGGACACAGACGCCTTTCACGGCCTATGTTCAAGCCCTTTTCGCCGACCGGCAACGTGGTCTCACAAAACACACTGCTTTCCCACGCTTCAATCCCGCCATGCTGGGCCGAAAATTGCAACAGCTTGGCTGTCTGCATCGAGCAGTTTGGGGGCCGAATACCGTAATGGCTTTCCAAACGCGCCCGGCCATCGATACTGCTCTCGCTACTTTGCAGGATTCTCCCTCTTCCCTTGAACCCGCCCCGGAGGTCAGCCAGTGGCTGGCGACGGTCCACTACCTGAAGCAGCATGGCTACCTGCAAGCGGGGATAGCTAAAAAAAAGATCACGCCGCCTGTGCCTTGCCTGCGTTGGGAGGGAAAACAACTCACTGGTGTCTACCGAGATCTGTATGTTCGAGTGGTTGTCCTGGCGCATGGCAGCGATAAGATCGCTTTGGTCCTGTGTGATCTACTTGGCATCTCGCGGGAACTCGTTCAGCGCATCAGAACAGAAATTCAGGCCAGGATCGACTTTCCTGCCGGGGCGATTCAAATCGCCTGCACCCATTCACACTCCACTCCCGATACCGTTGGCTCCGGCTTCGAGGACCCCGTCTACCTCGACTCCATGGTCGATACCATTGTCGACGCCGTATGCAAAGCAGCTATCAATACTCAACCGGCTCGCCTGGGTTGGGATCGCATCCCTATCCGGGGTTTGGCTCGCAACCGTCGAAAAAAAATGACCGATGGCACGGTTTTCACGACTCGCTACGGCGTGCCCTCAACCTGGCGGGTCGCCCCTGAAATCATTGTCGGCGAGGGGCCCACAGACCCAGACCTGACAGCGGTCAGGATTGAGGATCTGAGCGGCGAGGTCCTGGCCGCCGTCTCCAACTTTGCCTGCCATCCGAGTGTGGCTCTGATGAGTCCCAATATCTCCGGAGATTTCTTTGGGGAAGCTATGGCAATTCTGGAAGAAATCATGGGTGATCCCAGCGTAGTTCTATGCACTAACGGCGCTGCTGCCGATGTCGATCCCACAGCGGAGATGCCCTGCTGGGGACCCCGTGATGACCGGATGGCGCGTCGCCTGGGACGCATTTTTTCCGCCCAGGTTCTGGAATGTCTGGAACGAATCGAGGTACAGGAGATCACCCCGGTGGGCTTCGCCCAGGAGCTGGTTGACCTGCCGGTGCGGCCTGATTGGATTCAACTGTTCGAGAGCGGACAAGAACGCATGCAGCAGGAGTTCTCGAAAGGATGGCAGCTCAGTTCCGTTACGAAACAGATTTTACGAGAGCGAATCATCCACACTGAAGTGCAGGCTCTACGCCTGAACGACTTGATTTTGTTCGGTTTCCCTGGTGAGGTTTTTGCCGAAACCGGTCTGCAGCTCAAAGCGAAGAGCCAAAACTGTTCTGTCGCCGTTGTAGAATTAGCAAACGACGATATTGGATATATTCCCACCGCACAAGCTTTCCTTGAGGGCGGCTACGAGGTGGGCCAACACCTCTGGGGTCGGATCACGCCGGAAGCTACCGATTTGTTAGTAGCTGCTGGTGGACGTGTGATTGAAAGGCTGACGGATGATTGATCGGTAATTCAGGCGTTTTCAATGAACAAACGGACGGGCGTCCCATCCCCATTGGATCAAATTCAGGAGGAACAACGATGGCTAAAAAATTGCGTGGCGGATTGATTGGATGTGGCAGTATTGGAAAGGTGTTTGCCGAGGCGGTCGGTGAGATAGAGGGCATGGACATGGTAGCTTTTTGCTCCCGCACCAAAGCCAAGGCCGAGCGGTACAACGAAAGCTATCATGGGGAATACAGCACCACTAACGTGCAGGATATTTTTGACGACCCCTCGATCGACGCTGTTTATATCAGCACCTGGCACGATAGTCATGCTGACCTGTGCATTCGGGCTGCGAAAGCGGGGAAGCATATTCTGGTCGAGAAACCGCTGGCGCTGACTGTGGAGGAGTGTCAGGCCGTCGGCAGAGCGGTTGAGGAGAGTGGTATCAGGCTGATGGTCGCCTTCAAAATGCGCTATTACGATATGATTCTCAAGGCCAGGGAACTGATTCCAAACCCGGTGATGGTCACGATGCAAATGATGGATAATCGCTGGCCCGACGACTTCTGGGCCAGCGATCCCATTACCGGTGGGGGCAACGTTTTGAGCCAGGGCTGTCATTCATGCGACATCCTGCGGTTCGTGGCCGGTCGCGATCCCATAGAAGTTTACGCCGCCGGAGACAATTATTACACCTCTACGGGGGTGGTCGACAATCTGTGCGCTACCTTCCGCTTCGAAGGGGGTATAGCCGGTAATTGGGTCCAGGGCGACGCCAATTGCCCACCGTTGACCAGCAAATTTTACCTGCAACTCTTTGCGGAAAACAAATCTGTTACCCTCAGCGACCGGCTTTGCACATTGACCTATAATGAGGCGGGCCAAGAAACTCAGGTGTTCAAAGGAACCGAAAGCGGTTTTGTCGAGGAGAACCGGGCCTTCATCGATTGTCTGATCAATGGCACCCGACCGCCGATCGATCATATCGATGGCTTAATGGCGACGTTGATGGTCTTGCAAGCATTCAACAGTCTCAAGAGTGGCCGACCTGAACCGATTGCCTCGGTGCTGCGAGATCTGTAACTGGAAGTCGCATGATGTCTCAGCCAGATCATTCTGTGCAAATCGCACAATGGAAAGATGATAAGCGTTTCGCGTACTCCATCACCTACGATGAAGGTCTGGTGGAAACACTGGGGTTCGCCAGACGAATCCACCACCGCTATGGAATCCCCGGCCATATCAATGCCTTTCCTGAGATGCTGGGTAAACTGGTGGGTGATACCTCAGCCGGATTCTTGCAGAGCCTCTGGAATCTGCAGAAGTATGCTGACCCGGAACATCTGCAATTCATGATGAGTGAGGGTTGGTCGGTCGGTTGCCAGATCTCCTCGTCCGGGGATGGCAACCAGGCCCCCTCTGCCGCTTCTTTGCTTGAGATGCGTTTATCGCTGGAGAAGGCCATCGGGTGTTCCGTTCGGTCCCTGGCCTTCTCCGATTACACCTATTGCGAAACAGTCCAGGATGTGGCTCAAGAAGCGGGTTTCCACTGGCTTTTTGCCCTCTACGATGACTTGAACAGCGCCGGCGAGGACGCCAGCATCATCAAACGGTCGCCGTTGTACCATCAAAGCCCCGTTCCGCTTCAACTTGGGAACGACCCCTACCGCCTGCTGGCCCTGGGGCAGGATCAAGGCGCCTGGGTTGTTGATGTGGTCCGGCGGGTCGACCTGCATCCTCTGGATGCCAGCAAAGATTGCACGCTATCTGAACTGGAAGCTCGTTTCAAAGCTGTTCACCGGATAGGCAAAGACAGGGTATGGACCGCTCTGCCTGAGACAATAGCCGGCTATCGCGCCCTGCGCCTGTCTACCCAAATAAAACACTGCACGTGTACACCTGACCAGATCGCCTATACGCTCGCGGTGACCGGTCCCGGTGATTCTTTGACCGAGGCTGAACTCACGTTTGTGGCCAGGCTACCTGCTACCTGGCTCTCCCCGAGAGCGGTTGTTGGCGAGGATACAGTCAATTTGCAGCCCGGCCCCGAAGCGGGAACCTGGCTGTTCACCCATCGGGTCAGGGAGGGTCTTCAAGTCAGATTGGCCAACAACAACGGGATGTCAGTATGAGTGTTCAAGTATGCCGTTGGAAACAGGGCAACGCTTTTGCTTACAGCATTACCTATGACGAAGGATTTGTGGAATTGATCGAGCACGCCCTGCCGGTTCACCAGAGATATGGGGTTCCCGGTCACCTGGTGATGGTCGCCGGCCAACTGGGGCAGTTGAGAGAGATGCCTTCCAGCACCTACCACGGTCTGCGCTGCCATTTGAGTCCTCCACAAATCCGCGATTTCATGCACGAAGGCTGGTCGGTGGGGGATCACAGTATGACCCACGGCGATCTCAATGTCGACACCTACACTGAAGTTGTCGGATCCAAGCTGCTTCTCGAAGCGGCAATTGGGGAACCTGTGAATACCTTCCATCTGCCTGGTGCCAACTTCAGTTTCGCTCCGGCAGCGAGATATTTGGAAGAGGCCGGCTTTCTGGCGGTGTTCTTTGCCAACGACGGGGTCAACAGCTATGACCCCGATCTCTTTGCTTTGAGTCGCACCCTGCTCTACGTGGTCGAGGGGGAACCCTTCTGCCCGCTTTACAGCCCGTTTCCCCGGGTGTACGATCCATATTACAGACTGCACGAAGCCCTCGACAGCGGAGGCTGGATTGTAGATGTCACGCACTCGGTGGAACCTGTTCCCCTGGCCTTGTGGAAGGATGGTACCCCTGACATCCTGGATGCCCGCTTCGATTGCCTGCGCCGGGTAGGGAGCGGGCGCGAATGGGCGGCCGAGCCCGAAGAAATCATAGATTACATCCTCGTTCGCCGGGCCGTTTCTATAATGACCCTGACGGCGGAGAGGGGTCGCTTGAGCTTCCGGGTTGAGCTGGGCGATGTACCCAATCAGGTCAAGTATCGAGAGATCAGCGTGACGGCCCAATTGAGCCCGATTCCGTCCGATTGGCCGACGATATTGATCGATGGGAAGGCTGAGGCGACGCTGGATAGCTTTTCAGGCGAGCGTGTGACCTTTACCTGGCCGGTCAAAAACAATCAAGTAGTCGACCTGCACTGGCAGGCCTAGATCAGATTGATGAAGGGAGAAGGAATTGATGCCGGAGACTGATTGCCACAGAGCGAATACCCGGTGGCAGCTGCCTTGCTACCTGGCCCCTGCGATTGATATGCACGCCCATCCACCCTATGATCGCTGCCAAACGGAGCCAATGCTGGAGGCTGCTCGCCGGGTGGGGGTAGAACGCTTGATCCTGTGCTCCATCGGCCATAGCGATATGATTCCCTATCCTCCGGTCGGGGAGGTCAGGCAGGGAAATGATGAGGTCTTTGATTTGATCGACCGGCATCCAGGCTTTGTGTTCGGGTTGGTGTATGTCAATCCTAATCATCCGGAGACCCTGACTATTCTGGAAGAAGGTTTTCAGCATTCCGGTGTGGTTGGCATCAAGCTGTGGATTTCCTGCCGCGATGAGTATGGCCGGCTGGACCCTGTATATCCTGTGTTTGAATTTGCCGCCGCTCGCCGCGTACCTGTGCTGTGTCACTCATTTTATCGAACGGGAGGCAATCTACCCGGCGAGCTATCGCCCTCAGATATTTCCCATCTGGCCACCCGCTACCCGGCAGCGCGCCTGGTGATGGCTCATATGGGAGGGCAGTGGCTTCGGGGCGTGAGAGCAATCAAACCCTACCCGAACGTGTGGACCGACTTCTCCGGCGGCCGGGCTTACATGGGTAGCCTGGAGTTTGCCGTCAGGGAACTGGGAGCAGATCGGGTGGTGTATGGTTCCGACGCCTTTATTCGCGCTTTTGCCCCGATGCTGGCTAAGGTTGCTGCAGCCGAACTTGATTTGGCTGCGAAACGGCAGATCGTTTGGGATAATAGCGCTGCCCTATTCTTTAGCGGGAAATCGAAATGATCATTGATTTTTGTGCCTACCTTGGAAACTGGCCACTCTATCAACTGCCTGCCGGCGATGCTCCAGCGCTGATCAGCGTAATGGACCGCTGCGGGATTGGGGCTGCCTTTGTCTCGCTGGCTGAAGGCCCGTTCCTGCTCAATCCAGGCGAGGCCAATGAGCGACTGGTGAACATGGTCGCGGCGCATCGCGATCGTTTGTGGCCGGTGGGAACGGCCGATCTGAATGCCCCGTTCTGGCGTGAGGATGTGGTGGCCGGCATCGAGCGTCAGAAGCTGGCGGGCTTTCGTGCGTACCCCACCTATCATCGCTATGCCCTTGACTCGGCGGAGGCAGTGGCCCTGGCGGCGACCCTGGCCGAATACCAACGTCCCTTGTTTATTGCCGCCTTCATCGATGAAGAGCGCTTTCAGCATCCGGCGATTCGCGTTCCCCCTGTTCGCGTCCCTGAATTGGCAGGCCTGATTCGCCGTGTCCCCCAGACAACGCTTGTGCTGAATAACCTGTCTGTTGAAGAAGCCGCCATGCTTTTTGACGCCCCGGAGCTATCACTTGAAAATGTATTCATCGATGTCAACGCGATGGACAAGCCCTTCAATGGATTGGCTCAATTGGTTGAGGATTACGGCGCCGAGCGACTGGTTTTTGGTAGCCAGGTTCCATTTCTGTACCCGGAGGCAGCGCTGGCCTTAGTGCAGGAATCTGGTATTTCGCAGGAAGGTGTTGAAGCGATCCTGGCACAAAATTACCACACAAGTGCAACTATCAACAGTCTGTTGTCCAGATCCGGAAAGGAAAAAAGCATGTTTTCAGCAACTACGAAATTAACACTTGACAAGTCTGTCGAACCTGGTTTGCGAGCCGGTGAGTTTATCCCCGGGATAACCCAAACCATCAGCAAACGGCCGGCCGCATTTGCCCCCGGCTATTTCCCGGATTTTATCGATTACGGTAAAGGGTCTCATGTGTGGGATGTGGACGGGAACGAATACATAGACTATGTAATGGCCTGTGGCCCGGTTACTTTGGGATATTGCTATCCAGCCGTCGATCAGGCGATTCGGGAACAACTGGCCCGGGGAATCATCTTCACGCGGCTGACGGCTCTGGAAGGAGAGGTGGCCGAGATCCTCTCCGACGTTGTGCCCTGCGCCGAGATGACCCGTTTCTTCAAAGGTGGCGTCGAGGCTAATTCGGCCGCGCTGCGCCTGGCGCGAGCCTTCACCAACCGGGAGAAGGTGGTATCGTGCGGCTATAGAGGCTGGCATGACCAGTGGGCAGTGACCCACTCCCCGCAGGGCATTCCTGCCTGCCTGGCCAATTTGATCACTGAGTTCGAGTATAACAACCTGGACTCCTTGGAGGCAGCACTCAGCGCTAATCCCAAACAGGTTGCCGCCGTTTTTATCGATCCGGTATCCGGCGAACGGCCCAAAGAAGGTTTTCTGGCTGGGGTCGAAGAGTTAGCCCATAAGCACGGCGCCTTACTAATCTTCGATGAAATCGTAACGGGATTCCGGCTCGCTGTGGGCGGTGCCCAGGCCTATTACAATGTAGTGCCAGATATAGCGGTTTTTGCCAAAGGAATTGCCAACGGTATGCCGCTTTCGGCGGTCAGCGGCCGGCGCGACGTCATGAAGATGGCTACCGAAGTGTTCATGACCCTGACCTATGGCGATGAGGCGCTCTCACTGGCGGCGGCGCGGGCTACGCTGAATGTGCAACGCCAGGAGGACGTTTCGGGCCACATCTGGGATGTAGGCACGGCCCTGGTGAATGGCGTGAAACAAGCTCTTGTCGAAACAGGTGCGCCATTCACCTTCAGCGGAATCGAGGCGATGCCGGCCTTTGTCGCCGCCGCTGACTTTCGCGGCAGGCCCCTGGATGAGGCAACCCAGCAAGCCGCATGGGTCTATCTCCTGAGCGAGTTGGCCCGCCGCGGGATCATCTGGCGCAGACACAGTCTGATATTGCCCAGCTACTCCCACAGCCATGAAGACGTTAGCGACACCGTAGAAGCGTGTCATGAAGTGTTCACCAACCTGGCCCAGTTGCTCGAGTCCGGGACACTTCATGACGCAATCCAGTTGACCGAATTGCCGAGCGGGTTCAAGCGGGTCTAAATCTGGCTATTCCGGCGAGATAGCTCTCAAGAATGGAGGATTTTTGATGGATGTTATCAGATGGGGAATTATTGGTTGTGGAGACGTGGCGGAACAAAAGAGTGGCCCGCCGTTGTACCAGACTCCTGGTTCGGAACTGGTTGCGGTTATGCGTCGTGATCAGGAAAAAGCGGCGGACTTTGCCCAACGTCACGGGGTCGGACGCTGGTACACCGACGTAACATCTTTATTGGCCGACCCTGACGTCAACGCAGTTTATATCGCGTCCCCACACTATTTGCACCCGGCCCACGCCTCACAGTCAGCCCTGGCCGGCAAAATTGTGTTGTGTGAAAAACCGATGGGGACCAACCGGGAGGATGCGCAAAAAATTGTAGATGTGTGCCGAAGCTCTGGTGTGCCGTTAACCGTGGCCTATTATCGTCGTTTCTGGCCGGTTGTGCAGAAGATGAAGGCGTTGCTAGCTGAGGATGCCATTGGTCGGGTAGTGTCTGCCCGGGTGCAACTGGCCGACTATTATGACGGCGACCCGGAGCGTCTCTGGCTCACCTCTTTGAGAGAAGCGGGTGGCGGCGCGTTGGCAAATGCCGGCAGCCATTGGGTCGATTTGATCCGCTACCTGTTGGGAGAGGTTATGGAGGTGATGGCCTATTGCTCGTCAACCGCGGGCTTTGAAGTAGAAGACACTGCTGCCGCCATCATGCGCACCGAGACTGAGGCGTTCGTGTCATTCTCTTCGACCTGGCAAGAACGTGTCGGGGTCAACGACTTTGACATCTGTGGCACCGACGGACGCATATTGGCCAGTCCCCTGTCTGACGGACGATTGAAGCTGGTTCGCTTTGGCAAAGAGCCAGAAGTATTTGAGCTGGCGCGCTCCGGTCCGGCCCACCGGGAATTGATCCAAGAGCTGATACCACGTCTCCAGACCGGCCAGAGTTCACCGGTTCCAGGTGAAGAAGCGGTGGCAGTCTGGCGGATTATTGAAGCGACTCACCGCTCCAGCACAGAAGGTTGTCGGATCAGAATAGTTTAGCACCACAGGAGAAATTCCAGTGTCAAACTCAGCAAAACCGTTAAGGCTAGGAATGGTCACAGTTGAACCTCACGGCCGGCCGTGGGCCGAGGTGTTGGCTCAAATGCCGGAGGTCAGAATGGAATATGCCTGGGACTATGACCTGGATCGGGCCAACGGGTACGCGGAAAAATACGATATTCCCCACGTTGTCAAGGAAGTGGAGGAGATGGCCGGAAAGGTTGATGCTGTGCTCATCGGCGGGGGACGCCGGATGCCCACGGGCGATGGCATTTGGGGCGAGGAACCGGACGATCATCTGCGTCTGTCCCGGCCGTTTCTGGAAAAAGGGATGCCGGTGCTTATCGATAAGCCCTTTGCCGACAGGTTAGAGGAGGCCATCGAAATGGTTCGATTGGCTCGCAGCAACGGAGCTTTGCTGATGTCCTGTTCGGCTATGCGCTATGCCAGCGAAATCGCCGGATTGAAAGAAGTGGTAGATGATGGTGGATTTGGAAATATCTCTGGCGCGAGTTGTATGATTGGCACGGGCGTCGCTACGCTCAAATGGTATATCATCCATATCCTGGAAGCTCTGTATGTACCGTTTGGCCCCGGCATCGAGTCGGTCTTTGCACTGCCCAGCCACGCGCCTGTGGTGGTCGGCAAGGCCCAAACGCCGCGGGCTTATGGATTGGTATTTCGCTGGAACAACGGCCGGGTGGCTACCATGCTGATGGTAGAAGACGAGACAGACGCGGCAGAAGGGGGCGCGTACGAGGATCGGCCGCCCCGTATTTTGTGGCCCACGGCCACGATTGTTCCGCCCTACCTACCTTTTCATTACAGCATCCGCATTTTTGGGGATATGGACTGGGCCGATGTACGGACCGTAGGCAAAGGGTGCTACCGCCGCAAACTAAGGGCATTCTTGAATATGATCAAGACAGGCCAGGAGGCGATTCCCCTGGAACATACCCTGGAGCTGACCCAGGCTATCATCATGGCCGAAAAATCAATCGAGTCGGGTAAGTTGGAATGGCTGCGGCCCACCGGGGAGATCATGGCCGAAACTTAGCCTTGCAGATAGAAAGAATGGCGCAAACTCAGTACTCCGCGATGGCGAGGTGCGAGATAACGGAAGTCCTCGATTGGGGCAACGCGCCATCGTAGAAAGGAATGGATAATATGACCGGCAAGAGAGCATTGGTGCTGGGGGTTACGGGACGTATCGGCAGTGTCCTGGCGAAGTCCCTTGTTCAAGACGACTGGCGCGTTTACGGCGCGGCGAGATTGCACAGTGAGAACGCTCACAAGCACATCGCAGCGGAGGGCATCACACCTATCCGTTTTGACGTCACCCAGGACGATCCGGCGGGATTGCCGGATGTGGATGTGGTGTTTTTGGAGATATGGGACCCGGGGCAACCCGCCCTGATGTGGGATGTCAATTTCTTTGGTGTGGGGCGCGTTGTCGAACGCTATGCCGGAAGTGCGGATATTGTCAACGGAAGTACTATCAACGTTTATGGGGACAGCCCGAATCTGTCCAGCGAAGAAACCCCGCCTCGCCCTGGCAATGATTACGGGCGAAGCCGTTTTGCCCAGGAGAAGCTGATTGACTACTTCTGTTGGCGCGGGGGCAAAAAAGGGATTCATGTTCGTTACGCCCACGCCAACACGGAGCATGCAGGGCTGCTGCGTCGGATGGCGGATACCATTCTCGCCGGGAAGTCGTTGGGTCCCAATCCAGATGCCCGGGTGCAGGTAATAACACTTGAAGATGCCGTGCGCGTCACACAGGCAGCTGTGTCCCGCGCAACCTGTCCGCCGGTCGCCGTCAACTGCTGTCATCCCCGCGTCTGGACCTACCGGCAACTGGCTGAAACGCTGCAAGCGCGTTTGGGGCGAGGGGAGGTTATTTTTGACCGGGAGTCAGGTGGTGTTGAACACTCGGCATACGCCGATGTCAGTCGTATGCTTGCCTGGTTTGGAGAACCCCAAGTCTCGCTGGAGACGATGTTTGAGCGCATTACACAAGCAGTGGATGACGGGCAGTGAGGAAAGCGACTTATTCGGCCAGTATCCAGCCGCGGTCGACGCCTCGATTTCCGCTTCTGATGCAGTGGTAGTATTATTGGGCGATCTCTCCACCAGACGTCCGATATGGCCCGGCTCACAGCCGGTGGTTCCCGGAAAGAAACAAGAAAGATAAGCATGAAACTTGGCAAAGTTGACCGCCGACTGCTGACCATTCTGTTGATTGTTTTCGTGCAGATGGTCGGCGCGGCCATGATCATGCCGATCCTGCCGCTGTATGCTCAGCGGGAGTTCGACATGTCTCCTCAGGTGATCACGCTGTTGGGAACGGCGTTTTTTGCCGCTCAATTCATCGCGGGTCCCTACCTGGGCCGGCTTTCGGACAAATATGGTCGTGTACCTGTGCTGATTGTCAGTCAAATCGGCACGGCTATCAGCTTTCTTATGCTGGCTTTTGCTCCAAGCGTCGGGATACTTTTTCTGGCGCGTATTGTCGATGGGATCACCGGCGGCAATATCATCGTCGCTCAGGCCTATTTGACTGACATCACACCCAGGGAGCGGCGTACCGAGGCGCTTGGTTATATCTTCGCCGTTTTTGGGCTGGGCTTTATCATCGGTCCGGCGCTGGGAGGCATACTGGCGGCGGCATTTGGACCCAGGGTGCCCTACATGATCGCGGCCGTGGTTGCGGGGATCGTGGTTCTGTTGACCTGGTTCACGCTGGACGAATCGTTGACACCGGAGCAACGGGAGCATAACCGTGCCTACAAAAAAGCCAGTCTTCGTCCGGGGCAGATTCTTCGAAATGGTCCGCTGGTATTGATGCTGATCATTGCGTTTGTAGGCCAGTTTGGCATGGGGATGTTGCAATCCACTTTTGCGCTGTTCGGCGCTGCTGTGCTCTTCGATGGCTCCAGCGACAAAACCGTCAATCTTGGCATTGGGCTGCTGCTGGCTGTAATCGGCCTGTCGCAATTCGTCACCCAGGCGTTTCTCCTGAGACCGCTGCTCAGGCGCTATCAGGAACCCTGGCTGGTTGTTGGTGGCAATATCCTGCGGACGTTTGGCTTCGTGTTGTTGGCCATCATTGCAACTCCGGTGTTGGGTGCCCTGGCCGGTATGTTCGTTGCGGTGGGTATGGCACTCATTATGCCGCCCCTGCAGTCGATGTCCACAACCACGGTGGACGATGAACTGCGGGGTGGTGTGCTGGGCATTTACCAATCAACCCTGAGTCTGGCCATCATCTTCAGTTCAGCAATCGCCGGGGTGATTTTTGCCCGTGATCCCAGCTATCCCTTCTGGGCGGCCGCGCTGCTGTCGGCTGTCGTTATGGTACCTGCGGTGATGCTATTGCGCCAATATCAAAATACCCCGCCCAAGGCCACACCGGCAGCCATCGGTCCAGATTGAGAAACAGCAATAGGTACTAAACTAAGGTGTTGAGGTGTTGATTCATGAGTGAAAAAAAGATTCAAAAGACAGAGGAAGAGTGGCGTGCGGAGCTCACCCCGGAACAGTATCGGATCCTGCGGGAGAAGGGCACGGAACGCGCCTTCACCGGCGAGTACTACCGGGCCAGGGATGCAGGGACTTATCTCTGTGCCGCCTGTGGCGCCGAGCTGTTTAGTTCGGAGGCCAAGTACGACTCCGGGTCAGGGTGGCCGAGTTACTGGGAGCCTGTGTCCGAGGGCGCGGTGGCAACCGAGTCCGATGACAGCCACCTCATGCAGAGAACCGAAGTGCTATGCAGCCGCTGTGGTTCTCATCTGGGCCATGTCTTTCAAGATGGCCCTCAGCCTACAGGTTTGCGCTATTGCATCAACTCGGCGTCCCTGAATATGAAACCGGATGGGGATGGATGAGACGGGGTCCTATTCGAAATAATCCCACTTGTCTCCTCTTGTCAGGATATAGGCCAGAATCGCAGGCAGGACGATATCGTGGAAGACGATCAACTGGGTGCGGTAGACGACTAATCCGATGGCGATTCCGGCAATAATGGAGACTGCATAGAGGTAAAGCCCCCACTTTTTCCAATTCCACATGCCGAGCACGGCTACGATATCAGCCAGGGCCAGCAGAACAATGGCAGCCCACAACCAGGGCGCCGCGGGTTCGCCGGGGTTTTTTCGCAGCGAGAACATCAGTATCGAGGAAAAGACTCCCTGGATTGCGATGAGAATCAGGATCGCAGAAAGCCATCCTCCTCGCTCCTTCTCGATTTCCTGGGTCTCATGGTCAGCTTTGCTGTGCGGTTTTTCTCTGCTCATTTGAATGAATGCTCCTTTCGCGGATTATTTGGACCCCATTATCACGCCAAGGGGAAGAAGTGTCAAGAATGCACGAAGGGGGCGGAGGACGCGGGGGTGGGGTGAAACGGAGACACGGCGAGGGAGGGACGCAGGGATGCCGTCCACGAATAGGGCCACGAATGCACGAAGGGGGCGGAGGACG
>JAYELL010000051.1 GCA_034717495.1 Chloroflexota bacterium
TCGTGCGCACAGAACCTTCGACCGCCTCCTGGCCCACTTCTCCGTCGATTGCTACGGCTGTCGCCGGACCGCTGTGGTCATTACCGTTTGTATGAATCGTCGGCTGGAAATCCTGTTTCAAGAGATCGTAGGAAGTTCCATTGATATTTAGAATAGACATATTCGAACCTTTCTTTTTCGTTGATGCCAGGGCGTACCTTGTTTCCCTGTTCCCGGTCACCTTTTCCGGCTTGCACATGAAAAACATCTTCATGGTCGAGCACACCTGTATAGTTTCATATTTTGCAAAGCTTTTTTCTATGATCAGGTCCTATGATAGCAGCAAATATGTGCAAGACCCGTCAGCTTCACTCCATTTCATAAATTAGACGCGCTGGCACCAACAAATGTTACCATTATTCGCAGTATATGGAGGGTTCAAATGGCAATTGACCAAATCCAGGTCCACGACCTGCTCGTCCGCTGTATTGTCGGAATTAACCCCGAGGAGCGAATCAAGAAGCAGGATGTGATCATCAATCTGACGCTGTTCGCCGACATGCGAACGGCAGGAGAAAGTGATGACATCGAGGATGCCGTCAACTACAAATCATTGACCAAGGCCATCATCGGACACGTGGAAGACTCGCAATACTTTTTGGTGGAAAAGCTGGCTCACAAAATCGCCGAAATCGCTGTCGTGGATTTTGGTGTGGAGCGCGCCCAGGTCATGGTGGAGAAACCGGGCGCGCTGCGGTTCGCCCGGTCGGTAGGTGTCACAGTGGAACGCAGCGCGGAGGACTTCCAGGCATCATGAACGTTGCCTATCTGTCGCTGGGATCGAACATCGACAAGGAAGACAATCTCGTCGATGCGGTAGATTTGCTGGCAAAACATGGCCGGTTGCTGGCGGTTTCTCCTGTATACGAGACAGAAGCGGTGGGCAATCCCGATGATCCCACCTTTTTCAACGCGGCTGTCATGTTGCTGACTCCTTTGTCTGCCGCTCAGTTGAAGGAAACCGTGCTACGCAAGATAGAAGCCCAGCTCGGCAGACGTCGTCACGACGACCCAAATGCGCCGCGCACTATCGATCTGGACATTTCCCTTTTCAACAACGAGGTACTGACACTGGGGAAACGGCAGATACCTGATCCTGAAATCCTGCTCTATCCCCACGTTGTTGTGCCGCTCGCCGATGTCGCCCCGGATTATGTCCACCCACAAACGGGCGAAAGGCTGCAAGATATCGCCTGTCGGGTCCTGCGCAACTCCAGGCAGTTCCTGATTCGCCAGGAAGAAATCGATCTGGCCCCGGCCATTTGGCCAGTCCTGGATTGACGGAAATGAATTCGTCAATCCAGTTCGTAACGATCCCAGAGAGACTCCAGGTCAGGGAACCCTTCAGCTATCCAGTGGGCCAGAATCGGCCTTACTGCCTCAATCTGTTCGATCACAGCAGTCTGATCTTCTGCCACGGCGCCGGCCTTTTGCCACAAGGGCAGCAACCACTCTGACGCCGGAAGAGATGTAGCAAGAGCAGCCTCGTCAAGGGTGATCAATGCTGCAGCTGCGCCCAGGGCATACCGCCTGGCCTCCAACCCCTGTGCCATGGCAAGCCGGATTGTGCCGATCAGACGATCGTCCCAGCCCAGCTTTCGCTGTGGATCGCGACCCACCCGCGCTACCCGGTCCTGCAAGTAGGGGTTGGCCATCCGGGTCAAAAGGTCCTCAGCATAATGGCGATAGCCCTCGACAGTAAAGAGCGGATCCACGCCACGGTATTTACGGATCAAGGCGGCACCCGACTCCTGCAAAAAGGCGGACCTCAGGAAAGGCATTACGCCGGGTACCCCTTGTAGATCGGCAATGGCCTCGACGCCTCTCACCGCCCCCAGGTAGGCAGCCAGCGCATGGGTAGCATTATGTCCATAGAGCTTGGCCTCCTCAAAAGGAAGCAGGTCCCCTTTCTCCTCGAAAACCTGGATGCCGCGGGAGAAGGACTCATCATCAAACGATATCCGGGAGATCAGAATGCGATTGAACGCCTCGACCAGAAAGGCGCGCCCGTGGCCGGGCGTGATCGGCGCCAACGCCTGCATTTCGATCTGCCGGGGATCGTCAACCACGCCACTCATCTTGCCGATGACGGTATTCACGAACTGAACTCGTTCGTTGACGGCCTGCCGTTCCTGCGCTGGAATCTGCGAAAACAAGGCACCCTGAAGGATCTCGGCCGCTTCGTTGTGGTTTTCTGCAGCGTAAACAACCGCACGAGGCCCACCACGTTTTGCCTTCAATCGCAAACCATCGGCCAGACTGCGGTGCAGACTGGCCCGATCGGGCGTACGGTAATAGGCAACACTGGGAATGGCCGTGGCGATCTCGTGGGCCTGCGCCAACGCCTCGACCAATCGCTCCCGGTCCTGTTCCTGCCCAGGGTCGAGCAACGTGACCGGTCCAACCTGCGCCCGTTCGATCCCATCGTCGTGGGCGATGTTGACGCGATACTGCCCGCCGTTCGAGCGAACAGCAGCAACCACGTCGGGCAAAACCTCGGCAACGACCATACGGGAAAAGTTGCCTGCCCGTTGTGCCTCATAGAGAAACAGGCCCGCCTGAATAGCGCCAAAACCAAAACCGACAAAGCTACAGTCGCCCTGCATCATCCCGGTCATCGCGATTATCCCCTTGACAGCAGCTGGCTGATCTCATTCATGGTTCACAGTTGGTGTCTCCAACCCGGCCAGCGACCTGACCTCTTCGATATATGCCACGATGTTCTCCATGGGGGTGTCCCAGAGAACCTGATGGCTGGTCTGAAGAATGTAGCCACCGCCTGTTGTCATGGTTTCGTTGCGCTCCCGGATTTCGGCGCGCACTTCCTCGGGCGTGCCAAAGGGCATGGTATGCTCCACATCGATTCCGCCGTAGAAGGTGATCTTATCCCCGTAGCGTTGCTTCATCTCGACCGGATTCATCACCGATGGCTCCAGGGGATTGAATATATCCAGGCCGATCTCAACCAGATCGGGGAAGATGGCTTGAATCTTGCCATCGGAATGCAATCCGACGTAGACGCCGCGGTTGTGGCAATGATCGAAAATGGTTTTCAGTCGCGGCCGGATGAATTTTCGCCACATCCCCGGACTGAACATCATGTTGGACGATGTGCCCCAATCGTCGGAGAAATAGAATCCATCCACGCCGATATCGATTTGCTGGTCGATGACAGGCAAGTCCCATTCGGTCACAATGCGATCTAACAGGTCGTGCACGAACTGGGGACGCTCCACCATGTCCATCATCAATTCAGTCAATCCCCGAATACTCCAGGCGCGCTCGAAGAGGGCCATACCAAGCTTTCCAAAGAGGAAGGCCCTGTCCCGCCAGCGGTCCGCCAGAGCCTGGGCTTTGTCAAAGCGACCTTCCCGAAAGGGATCGGGCATCTGATAGCTGTCGAACAACCGCCAATCCTCCGACAGCGGATAGGCAACCGGATGGGGCATGCCCGATGTGCGATCCCAGACGCAGCCAAATTCATCCTCGTGGAGAGCGCCGCTGGCATCCAGGTTCGTATGTACCGGCCCACCACTGGGTGTCAGATCCAGGTCCTTCACCTCCTCTGCCCACGGATTGTAGTTGAAATCGGTGCCGATCTTGACCACATGATTGCCGATGAAGTCTGCCACCTCTTCGCTGCTCGCCAGGCCATAATAGTCCATGATCTTGTGATATACCATGGGAATGGCATGGAAGTTGTAGGGTACATAGTCGGTTTCCTGGTGTTGAACTGCCTTGAGCACGCGCTCCCGGCGATCGGTTGGGGTACCGTAGGAAAACAAGTCCATAGGTTTTCGCTCCAATTAACAAACTGATTGAAAGGTTTTCGGTTCAGGTCGAATGCTGACACCGGGATTCGGGATTATAGCATACTTCCGGCTTGATCAACGGGCGATATCGCCCAGTTGCCCGCCGGTGATCCTCAGAAAATCTGCTGGCGCCAACACCAATTGCATCCCTCGCTCGCCGGCGCTCACGGCGACCCGGGGCCACAGTTCGACCGTTTCATCGAAAAAGACCGGAAACGCCCGCCTGGCAGCCAGTACTGTGACGGCGCCGCGCACGTAACCCGTCAGTTTCTGAACATCGCGCAACGGTACCAGCCTGAGGCGCTTCTGGCCCGACAGAGAAGCCAGCGCCTTAAGATCCAATTCCGTATTTGCCGGAATAACCGCGAAAAGATGACGCTCTTGATCGCCGCCGGTAATCAGCGTTTTGAAGACAGTCTCAGGCGCCATGTCGATGGCATCCGCTACCTGTTCGGCGGAAAGATGCTGCTCGCCCACCGGAAAATGACGCACCCCGAAAGGAATTGCGGCCTGTTCCAACACCCGCATGGCGTTGGTCGTCATGCTTTCTTGCTCCGGGCAGTTGATCAAAAACGAAAAGCGGCTACGTCGCCATTATCCCCCAATGCAGCAAAGCTGGCAAGAAGGATGAAGCCTTGCGGGAAGAAAAAACCACTGCGCCTCATTATCCGACCCTTGCGGGATGTGGTAAAATCTGCAAGGAGACAATAAACATGACAGAAAAAACCACTTCCAAGGATCAACTCTTGGCACGCTACGCAGCCGGCTATGGTCAGTTATCGGAGCTTCTCGAGGGGTTGAGCGAGAGCGATCTGAATCGAGCCGTTGCGGCCGATCAGTGGCCGATTCGCAAGATCGTGCACCACCTGGCGGACGGCGAACCGGTTTACGGCTTGCTCATAAAGATCGCCGTGGGCACGCCTGGAAGCAAGGTGCGACTGGGTGACTACCCCGGCAACGAGCCCTGGTCCGAGGCACTCCACTGGGCCAATCGTGCCATCGAGCCGGCAGTGGCGCTGTTCAAGGCCCAGCGCGAGGACACGACAGCACTGCTTCGACAAAGGCCCGACGCCTGGGATCAGCAGATCCGCTTCGAGATGCCCCAAGAGCAGGATGAGATCTCGATGACGGTGACGCAGATGATCCAGGTCCTGGTTGATCACCTTGACGAGCATGCGGCGGAGATCGAGGATATCCGCAAGAAACACAATCTCTAGCTTTCGGACTTCAGCGACCAACCCCGGTTTGACCGGAATCGCGCCATTGGACCTGGACGGAGAGCAAGCTGATGGCAGAACAGCCATTGTATCCGATGACTTTCGATCCGGCATTTAAGGCCTATATCTGGGGCGGGCGCAACCTGGAAACCCTGGGGCGCACCCTGCCGCCAGAGACGATCATCGCTGAAAGCTGGGAGATCGCCGGCCACGAGGATGGCACCTCGACGGTCAACAACGGCCCTTATGCAGGCCAGCTGTTGACCGAGGTACACGCCAACCTGGGTCTCGATCTGATCGGCCACAACAATGCCTGGGCCCAGGAACGCCACAAGTTTCCTCTTTTGGTCAAACTGTTGGATGCCAACCGCCCCCTTTCTGTCCAGGTGCATCCCGACGATGACTACGCCCTGGCCCATGAAGGCAACGAGCTGGGCAAGACCGAAATGTGGGTCGTGCTGCACGCCGAACCTGGCGCTGAACTGATACTCGGCGTCACCCGGGGAACCACACCGGAAGCGTTCGAAAAAGCCATTGCCGAAAATCGGCTGGAGCCCTTCCTGCATCGCATCCAGGTCAAGGCGGGTGACCACGTGTGCGTGCCTGCCGGCACCCTGCATGCGATCATGGGCGGCTTGATCATCGCCGAGATCCAGCAAAACTCCAACACCACCTACCGGGTCTACGATTGGGGGCGCCTGGACGCCAGCGGACATCCCCGTCCTCTGCACATCGACAAGGCCATGGATGTCATCAACTTCGACCAGGTCGAAACGCAGCTCCTTCCCCCAAAGCCGATCGAAACACGCGATGGCGTGCGGCGCTCGCTTCTCTGTAGCAACCGCTATTTTGTCACCGAGAGAGTGGCGTTTGAAAGGGGAGCCTCGTTCGAAGGCGAGTGCAACGGGAATACCCTGGAAATTTGGGGGATCGTAAACGGCACCGCCGAAATAGAAAGTGTTTCGCTGGAAGCTGTGGAATTTGCCCTGCTGCCCGCAGCCATGGGGGCATTTTCGGTGCACGCACGTTCCGATGTGATCGCTCTGCGCTGCTATTGTCCCGGCTAAATCAGTACAGTCTCCATACACTTCGACTACGCTCAGTACAGGCTTGCGCCGGCCTATCTGCTCGTATGGGTCCGATTGTTCCTGGACCAGGCCAATACAACACTTCGACGGACGCAATCATCAGTGAGGGGTATTCCTGTTCTGCACTCTCAACAGCGCACTACACCCACTGGCTCCAGTTTTCCCAATCGGCCCAGCCGTATCTGTTTGGCAGATTTCCCGTTGGTTATGATGAGCATGGCCATGCACCGAGCGATCACCGATCAAGAGATCACAACATTGGTCCTCCGCTGCCAGCGAGGCGAGGTGGACGCGGTCGAGACATTGTACGAGTTGTACGCCGACCGACTTTACCGCTACCTGCTGGCGCGTACCGGCGAACCGGATGTGGCCACAGATCTGACAACAGAGTTGTTCGTGCGAGTGATCGATCGCATCAGCAGATTCAAGCTCAACAGACGCCGGCCAGCAGCCTCCGTCAGCGCCTGGCTCTACCGAATCGCCGCCAACATGGTTACAGACCACTATCGAGAGCAGCAACGCCTGCCGCAGGTAAGTCTGAACGAACAATGGCCGCTACCGGCAACCAGGGGCAACCCGGAAAAAGTAACGGAGAAGCAAGAGGAATTTGAACTGCTGTCCCAGGCCATGACAGCACTGAGCGAGGATCAACGGCTAGTGATTATCGGCAAATTCGGTGAAGATATGAGCAACGCAGAGGTGGCGGCCTGGCTGGGCAAGACGGAAGGCGCTGTCAAGTCCTTGCAACATCGGGCGCTACGAGCAATGGCACGATTTCTGAAAAGAGAAGAGCTGTAAAATGGACCTGGCGACGATACTGGACGATTGCTTGCACCAGCTGAAAACCGGGGAAACCCTGGCCGATTGCCTGGCGCGATATCCCGGCCATGCGGCAGAACTGGCGCCCATGCTGGATGCTGCCATGCAAGTCCGGGTTTTAGGCCAGCAACGACTGAGCGATGGCCAGCGCCTGCGCGGCAAGGTCATGCTCCGGGAGGCGCTGGCCAATCAATCAGCCAGACGCTCCTGGCTGGCCACGCTCAGTGGCTCCCGCCCCATGCGCGGCCTTGTTACAGCTGCTGTTGTCCTGCTGTTTGTTATCCTGACGGGTTCCGGTGTGGTCGCTGCCAGCCGGCCAGGCGACCCGGCTTATCCAGTGCGAGTCATGCTGGAACGGGTGCCCGTGCTGTTACAAATAACCTCCGAAGGGCGGGCGCAGGCAGAATTGCATGCCGTTGGCCGCAGGTTGATGGATCTGCAAACCTATCTGGAAGAGAGCGGTCAGGTGAGCAATGAAGCCCTGGATGCCCTGCTGATAGGCTATGGTGCTGCTGCTGCCCACGGTGCCCACCTGCCGGATGAACAGCGCTTCCAGATTGCCAACCGGTTACAGGAACATGCACAGATCATGACCCACCTGTCGTCGCGCGAGCCTCAGCCGCACGCAGTCCACAGACTACGAAGTGCCGCCCAACAAGTCAACGCCATCGCTGAACGACTGCGACCGGGAGGATCTCACCCCGCAGATCCATCCACCTCCACCCCACCTGATCCCCAAGCAGGGGATGAGCGACCCGGTGGCGGCCCATTCAACACACCCACACGGACGCCCCGAGCCGGCCAACCAACTATCAGGCCACCGGATTCAAGGCCCGATGGCAGGACCAGACCAGCGCCGGGCACCCCAACGCCCGGCCAGCAACCGGTGGAGCCTTCTCGACCGCCGGGAGAAAGGCCAACCGAAATGCGGCCCGTAGCTCCCGGACCATCGCGAACGCGTGTGAGGCCCAGCGCCGATCCTGGGGAGACGCCCACAGCGACGATAGAAGCCGAAACCGTCGCTCCGGCGCCCACCCCAACCGCCGAGGCCACGCGTCCCGGTCCCCGGGGCACGCGCCCACCAGACCCTCAACACACGCCGCCCGGTAACAGTCAACCGTCCAGGCCGCGCTCGTAAAGGAGGCATGACAATATTGATTGACCCGCTATGCTGATTTAATGAACTCAACCCTATTCCCGGAGGTATTTCAGATGAAGAAACGAATTATGAGTCTGTTGCTTATCGTTGCATTCCTGGTTGCTGTGGCATCCCCAACTTTCGCTGGCGGCGGTCAAAACCAGGGCCAAGTTGGCCAGGGATCGGTAAATCAACACCAGGTACAAGATCCACCGCCGTTCCAACCCTGACCTTAACGGCTTTCAACAGTCAAACACGAATAGCTTTGATGAACCAGACAGCCTCAATTAAGGCTGTCTGGTTCATCTCCTCAATCAACTATCGGTTTCAGGATGAGGGTATAGTAGAGAAAATCGCCCGGGCCAGGGTGTGGTGGACAACGACGAAGTCCATCTCCACGAAGATGGTTTTTACCACGCGACGCAGCAACGAGAGAATGGTCATGTCCGGGAAAGATTCCTTTCGAAGAATGCCATCTGGTCGGCAACGCTGGCCTCGAAGTTTTCGCCCATGTAGACATCAAAGTGCCCAATGGGATAGCGTTGGAGTTCGGCCAGATCACCCAGGATCATGGCTGTCTCTTCGACAGCACCGGCAGGCAACAGATCATCCTTCTCACAGATCTGCAGCAGGGTCGGGCAGCGAATTTCGTGGGCCTGTTTGATAGGCCTGTATTTGTCGCCGCGGATGGCGGTTCGCGCACAGGCCTCGTTTATGTAACCGGGTGGGATGAACTGTTCAAAAGCATCCATTGCATCTGGCGTCGTCATCAGGGCGACGTTTCCCGGCTTGCCCACAACCGGTATCTTATGGGGCAACAGGCCAAGCCAGGATCGCGCCAGGTCCCGCTGGGCATGAACGGCGATACGAAGATCAACTCCAGCCCGTGAATAGGTTTTCTTCGCGGATACCAATCCATCTAATCCCGGGCACTGGGCGGCCATGCAGGCGATTCGATGATCCTGGGCCGCCGTCACGACCACGTGACCGCCGCTCATCGACGTTCCCCAAAGGGCAATCCTTTCCGGATCGATCTCCCCGCGGCTTCGAGCGTACCGAACTGCAGCCGCGTAGTCTTCCAGTTGGTGTGGAATCCAGATCAACCCCCGCGGTTCACCGGCGCTCTCACCCCAGAAACGGTAATCAAATGCCAGAACGGCGAAACCGGCAGCCTGAAAGCGGGTTTCGTAGCGGTCGAGACCCATCGCCTTGGTCCCGCCCAGGCCATGCGCCATCACGATGCACGGCACCGGGGCTGTGATCCGTGGATGATTCCGTTCGATCAGGCTCCGCTTGGCCTCAATCGAATCGGGTAGCTTTTTTTTCAGCCACTCCAACTCCATCTTAAGCCGGCCGATCTGGTCGTACAGTTCCGATTGCAGTGCTTCTTGCTCTCGCTCTCGACGAGCTCCGTTCTGGTTGATGAATAGATTGCTTCCTCCTGCTATCAGCTGTCGCTTCCAGGCGCTCACCTGGTTCGGATGGATATCGTATCGACTAGCTCACGCACCGCCTAGCTCTCGCATCGTCTGCTGACGTGCTGGCGTAGCTCTCGCATCGTCTGCTGACGTGCTGGCGCAGCTAACTCGCTAACAGTCGCTATTCCCTTCGCAGCCTCTAGCGCCACCTGGAACTTGAACTCGGCGCTGTGCTGTCGACGTTTCTTGGACATGAGATTGGCACCTCCACGTGCTGATTATACTCGGTTTTCACACCTTAGCACGTGGTCCAGTTTTCGGGGCCAATTATAGGGTTAGGCGCAGTTATTATTTCTCCATTTATGGTTTTTCAGCCTCAACAATACAGTAAAACGGTTCAATATCAAGTTTCTCACCAAATTGAGTGTATTCTGTCATTTTCAATCCGCATTCTTTTAGGAATGATTCAACTGCCGCTTTAGGATCATCTGACATATCTATACCAAATTTCGCAGGCTCTCCCATACTTTCTATCAAACTCATGTTTCTTTTAGCAATAAATGAATATTCACCTAAACTGTATGCTTTGGAATAAAAGTCTTGAGCAATGACACTTCCGTCTACACATAAATCAGCCATATCCTTTAGTGTTTCTTTGACAATATCAGCTTCTAAATACAAAGAAACGCTTTGCCAAAAGAACAAAGTCTTTTTTGTTTTGTCAAAACCAGTTTCTAAAAGTTTATCAGCCCAAGATTCGTTTGCATAATCGACTGGGATATAGGTGATCCAATCATGCTTTATACCTGCTTTTTTCAATGTTTCAACTTTCACATTTAGTGTATTAACCTGGTCGAGTTCAAAAACCTTTACTTTTTTTCCTTTTGTAACTTTCAAGGCTATTAGATCAAAGCCAGCTCCAGGAAGGACAATCTGCTCCATTTCATCAACATATTTTTCCATTATCTTGTCAAACGTGACCACCCGGCTACCCGAAGTGGCAGCTAAGTTCGCCTCATCTGGTTCAGCAACTTTTGAAAGCCTGGTTTTAAAGCCAAATAACCGCTGGGAAATGATAAGCGCTCCCATAGTCGTCCACAAACCAAAATGTGATTCACATGGAAATTTTTTTGTAAATGCAACAGAAAGGGGATCCAGCCTGGTCTCAAGATAATGCATGAACCACCTAAATTGAAGCGCTTGACCTGCGGAGAAGGAGACACCCAGTTTCTTGCTATTTACCATTTCTTTGTACATTCCATCTACTAGTCCAACAATAAAAAAAGGAATGAAGATTATTTGAATCGGTATATAAAGAATGATTTGAAAAAGCTTAATTATGAAACGTAATATTCCGGGAAGCTGTTTTTTTTTGTTTTTATCTGTCATAAGATTCTTCTACACATGGACTTTCAAAGCTTTTTCGTGCCATAGAAGGCAAAAAAAACCGTCATCGACAAAATTCAGCATAGCTATTGCGCCTAACGGGAAAAGAGTTTCATGTGGCACAGGGCACACAAAGCGACAATCGACATCGTTAGGTCAGTGTTGGCTGCGGCTGTAGAGCCATCGGGCCGGGAGCCGCCACATAAACTTTGGTTGAACTAAGCCGGGTTATGCGGCTGAGAACCGCTATTTGGACCTACGGCATACGAACCCGTTGGCAGGGGTCCGGTGACCTCTGGTGGCCACATTGAAATTATTGTAGCATCTGAGATGGCAGATGTCAACGCAAAGTTGGCGATCCGATTGATGTCATGAACCATGAAAGCCCTCTTTGCCAGAGAGTGTCAAGGTTCCCTGCTAGAGGAAATGATCGACAGACAGGACGAACCACAGGTCCTGGCTCAAGCAGTCAGCACCTGGCAACAAATGGCGGTCAGAACAAGGTCATGAAAGCATGTTCCCAGGAGGACAGCGATAGACATGACCACCGAGAGTCTCTGTGCGACACTGCTCGATATTGCGCATCGCTGCAAGGTGGCTGGGCAGCATGCGGTCACCGTACTTCTGGCGATAGGTGGATCCATGCTGGCGAAAGATCTCAGCCAGCTCTACCATGACAGCCCATCCATCACCCGCTCAATGGCTTCCATGGCCAAATCTTCCGATTTACGGGTCAGATGGGTGTAACGAGCAGTGGCCTTGATGGAGCTATGACCCAACCAAATCTGGATCAGGCGCAGGTTGACCCCAGCTTCCAGCATATGTGTGGCCCAGGAGCCCTAAAGGAGGCTTCGCACTGACGCAACGTGTGGACGGTGGCGTGCTTTTGCATGCCGCTGGCCTGGACGGCCGCCCGGAGCGCCTTTTGCACGCTGCTCTCATGCACCGGTGCTTCAGCAGCGGACAAAGGCTGACCATGTCGCGGCGTTGTGGGAAAAAGCCATACCGCATGACGATACAGGGCCCAAAAGGACCGCAGCATTGACAAAGCGGGTTGCGGCAAGGGCACGTAGCGGTCTTTGTTTCCCTTTCCTTGTAAGATTGCAGCGGTATTCTGTCAAGAAAAAAAAGACGGGAGGGGAGCAGAAATTCTCCGAAGAATCCCCAAGTTTCTTGCAGTACAAATGATCCCGAACAACGAGGATCACGGAGCACTCAATATGCCGCTCTTGACCCACCCCCCGGCCCCCTCCCAATCTGGGAGGGGGAGCGGTTGAGGTCTGCAGAGTAGCGTCATCCCGACTCCCCTCCCCGGTTCGGGGAGCCCTTCGCTGTCGCTCTGGGGGCTGCGCACGGGCTGGGGGAGGGGTCATAAGGGTCGCCCAACAGCTGCTTGTATGTGAGCTATCGCATCACCGTTGGCTGACTCTCCAGGAGCTCACAGCCAACATTGGCGCACACCGTCGCCTTGACTAGCCGGCAGCGCCCCCTACCACTGGCACCCGGGCGAAATGGGCGGCGATAGTGACGCTGGCGGCGACCCATGCCGGCCCCGTTTCAATCTCCACCTGCCACCAGCTGGCATCCTCGTTACGCCCCAGAATCGGCAGACTCTCATTGGACTCCATGCGACCAACAACCTCAAAGCCGATCCCAGGTCCACTGCGCACGTTGACCGGACCGCCACCCGAAAACACGGTCGGTTGATCGGTGTCAGCCCACGCGATGGGTGCGTCCAGCACCTTGTCGAAGAACTGCAGCGACCTGGCCATGGCTGCAGCGAAATTCCCGGAGATATTATGGTTATCGCCAGCGTAGGTGAACAACTCCACCGGCATGCCGGCTTCCTGGCCCTGCTCATATAGATGCTCTGAGAATTCAACCGGCACTGACTTGTCCCCGCGCGCGTGATGCAACTGGATTGGTCCCGAGAGATCATCCAGGAAATGGTTGGCAGAGATCGCCTGCCAGAATTCGGGATTGCTCTGCGGTGAACCGTAGGGCCCTAACCAGCGAAAACGGGATCGCCCGCGCAGGCTGTTGGGATCGATGGTCGGCGTTGGCCCCCGTCGCCAACTCAGCAGCAGGTCCTCGTAGGCGCCTACCACCCCACCCCATATCACTCCTGCTTTGATGTCGTCCGTGGTGACCATGGAGCGAAGAGTGATCCAGCCGCCCATGGAATGTCCCCACATGCCGATGCGCTGCCGATCCGCGTCAGGGAACTGCTTGAGTGACGCCACCGCGTTCAGGACATCAATCACATACGCCGGAGAATTGTAAGCACCGGAAGGCCGCCCCTCCGACCGATCATGTCCCCGGTAGTCTGGTCGAAAGACGATATAGCCGTTGCTGGCAAAACCATCGACGTAGGCCACGTAACGTTCCGTAGTGCGATATTTACTTGGGGCAATGTAGCCATGGTTGAAAACGATCACGGGCCAACCGTTTTCCGGTTTCTGGCCGCGCGGTACCGTCAACAGCCCATACTGTTTCAACCTCTCTGAAGCATAGGAGGCAATATACCGATCGTAATTGCTGCCCGGCGCCAGTGTCTCCTCGATCACCAACCGGCTGCCCGGGTAGCTCTGTTGCCGCAGATATTCGATCGAGAGGGGATGAATCGGCGTCGGGGTTGGGCTGGGCGTATCGGTTGGCGTGGGCGAAACCGTTGGCGTCGACCTCCGCGTCGCCGTCGGGCTCGGTGTAGGCGCCGCCGCGGGGATCGATGTGGCGGTGGGTGCCAACACTGCCGTCCCGGTTGCCCAAGGGGTAGCAGAAGGCTGCTGCCGACCACCACACCCGACCAGGGCCACCACGAATCCAATCAACAATAAAATGCGACGCATCAATCATCTACTCCGTCATGCCGACATGATGTCAAGACGCAGAATTCTGACATTCTGACATTCCGACATTCTGATATTCTGACAAGCTGACATTCTGACATAGTGTCAGCCTGTATCCGCGGTCGGCAGCACAATGCTAAACCGGGCTCCCGCACCAGGCACATTTTCCGCCAGAATGCTGCCTCCGTGGGCCTCGACAATCGATTTGGCAATAGCCAGACCAAGGCCCGACTCGCCGTTTCCCGTACGGGCCTCGTCGGCACGGTAGAAGCGTTTGAAGATATTAGGAAGGTGTTCCGGCTCAATACCGCTTCCGCTGTCCTGAACCGAAAGGATCACGTTGTCGCCGCTGACCGAGCCAGACAGCAGGACCGTACCACCTTGCGCTGTATGACGCAGCGCATTGCTGACAAGGTTGCCCAACACCTGCGCCATGCGGTCGGGATCCACGTCGATCAACGCCATATCCTGCGCCGCGCCAACCTGAAGCGTGATGCCATCGGCCGCAGCGTGCCCCCCGTAGGCCACCGCCGTACGCTCCAATAGATCGACCGGCGCCGTAGGCCGTCGATGCAACGGCAGTTCCCCGGCATCGGCAAGAGAAAGGATCCGCAGATCATCGATCAGATGGCCCAACAGCCGCACCTCGCCGTGCATGGCATCGTACATCTCTGGCGAGCCATGCAGCTTGCCATCGGACAAGGCTTCCGTATAACCCATGATAACGCTGAGAGGAGTGCGCAGTTCGTGGGCAATGTCAGCGCTCATCTGGCGCCGTAACTGGCTGGCTCTGGCCAGATCCTGACTCATCTGATTGAAGGACTCGGCCAATTCACCCAGTTCATCCTGGGTGCGCACCTGGACCTGATGGCCAAGTTCCCCCTGCGCGATCACTTTCGTCGCCGCTGTTAACTCTCGCACAGGCCCGGATATGCTGCGGGCCAGAATAATGCCAAGAATAAGAGCGATCAAAGCAGCTCCCATTGCACCGAAAATAACTGCCTCCCTTAACCGCCTGATAAAGTCAGCTTCCGGCGAACCTCGTGAAGCAAGTCGCGACGGGCCGTGATCCAGAAACAGAACCAAACCAATGACTTCGCCGTTATGCTTGATCGGGATTGACCTGGACGCCATCTCCTGCCGCAGTTCGTGTCCCAGCATAGTGCGCGAAGCCGCCCACCGCACGACCCGGTTGGCATCGGCCAGGACAACGGGCCTGGTCGGTAACCGTAGCACCGAGTTTCCGACCCCCTGCCAACTTCCATTCCGCTCGAAATAGTTTCCCAGGCGCTCAACCAAATCGACCTGATAGCGGTCCAGGACAAAGAGATCAAACGCCTGTTGTGTGCGCAGTCCGACAAACGACGCGACCAGAACCGCGCCGGTCAGACCGACGATCAGAAAGGCCAGAGTGAGTTTGAAGGTCAGGGAACGCATGGTTGATTCAAGTAGCTTCATTCCGCCACAAAGCGATACCCAACCCCGTAGATTGTTTCGATATAACGAGGTTCACCGGGATTGGCTTCAATCTTGGACCGCAGATTGCGTATATGAACATCGATCGTACGTTCGAATCCCTCATAATCGTCACCCTGCAACCGGTCGAGAAGATCACTGCGGGAAAATGCCCGGCCGGGAGCCGTCATGAAAACCGCCAGCAATTCGAACTCCGATGGGGTCAGTTCAACGCGACGGTCGTCCACGGTGACAAACCGGGTTTCCCGATCGAGCGTGATATCTGCTGAGCGGAGGAGGTCACTCCGTAGCGATTGCCTGTCAACACGCCTGAATACAGCACGAATTCGAGCGGTCAGTTCGCGCATGCTGAAGGGTTTGCAAACATAATCGTCGGCACCAAGCTCGAGGCCCAGAACCTTATCACTTTCGGTAAGCTTTGCCGTCAGCATGATGACCGGCACATCCGCCTCCCGGCGATAGGCCCGCATGAAATCAAATCCTCCCATTTCTGGCATCATCAGATCCAAAACAATGAGATCGGGTTTCTCATGGCGAGCCACAAACAGCGCCTCCTTGCCTGTCGCCGCCGTGACCACCCGGAAACTCTCCTGTTCCAGGTAAGCCTTCAGCATAACCCGCAGTTCTTTTTTGTCGTCGACGATCAGAATGGTCTTTACCATGGCTAACTTCCAGAAGACGGCGGACGACAGACCGCAGACGGCGGTCAGCGGTCACCAGACATGCGTAACATCAGCTCCATAAGTCTACTGGTTGCGTGCCTGATGTCAAGTCGGGGCGCTTCCAGACACATGAACGCGACCTGAAGCGTGGCAGACATTGCCACGCTTCAGGCCATTGTTTCGGGGCCGACTGCTACTTACAGGCTCAGCGAACCGGGAAGAGCGGGTCTGGCGGGTCTCCTGAAGTTGCGCTGGAAGGGAGTGAAGTCACCACTGCCACCTCCCCGGAATGTGTCGAACCGGTGCCCACCTTTCGGTGCAAAGCCTCGCATGACAGGACCATTGCTTAGAATAGAATCCGCCTGTTCCTGGGTAATGACCCCGGCGGCCACCGCCTGCTGCAAAGCGTTTTCATAGGCTTGCCGCATACTTTCGCCAAAGTTAATGTCGTCCATGTACTCTCTCAGGTCCTGACGGGCCTGCATCAGGTCCGCCTGTTCCTGGGTGATGCGACCATCTTCGACAGCCTGGGCAAGCCTGGCTGCCGCGGCCGCGTCCCTGGCGTTTTCGAGTTCGGCGACGCTGATTCCCAGCGCTTCTGCCAAAAGTGCCTGCGGGTCAATGGTCTCGCCGAAGAAACCGCGATGATCCTTGAAAACCCGGACGGAAGCAGCCTTGCGCTCCAGAAGAACATCGGCCTGCGCTTCCGTAATCAGGCCCTCGTCCAGTGCCTGCTGAATAGCGGCCTCACGGGCTGCTTCCTGGGCAGCATCCAGCGCCTCTACCGGAATGCCCAACGCCTCAGCCAGGTACTCATGATTGTTGGGTCCACCAGCGACCGGACCCCGGTGATCGACCGGTGCGGCATCCACACCGGAGGCTGCTGCTGGAAGTGCTACCATGGCCAGTATCATCACTGCCAGGCCCACACCCGCTATACTTGTCCACTTCTTGATACGTTTCATCTGTTAATTTGCTCCTTGTCTCGTTTCAGTTGACCAGATCGATTGAACCGATCTGATCTCAGGATACATCAAACCTGTAAAGGAAATATGAAGAAAGCATTTGAAATCCGTTAATGGCTGTTTTCCCAAAATGGAGCAACCGGCCTATACTATTGGAACTTCCAGGAAGCTGGGAGTTTCCCGGAAGCTGATTGTCTCTTCCAGGTTGACGATAAATGAATCGGCAACATCGCTGCATATCCCCGTGTTGAATCCGGAGGTCTCGTGGAGTCGTTGAAGCGACTGGGGCCCTTCATGCGCCCCTACTGGCACATCATCCTCTTGTTAGTGATCACCGTCATTCTGCCTGTGGCCATGGAACTCGTCGTGCCACGCCAGTTGCGGGTGATCATCGATGATGGCATTCGCCAGGGTGACATGAACGTTATCGTTCAAAGTTCACTACTGATGCTGCTTGCCGCCTTTTTCGGCGCACTGGCAGCCCTGGGCCAGGGAGTCTGCCGGGCCCTGTTGTCCCAGGGTCTGGCATTCGACATGCGTGAAGCGCTTTTCGGACATGTCCAATCCCTTTCCTTTGCCAATCTTGACCGCATGCAAACGGGTGAGCTTATAACACGACTTGCCGGCGATGTGGACATCATCCGCGCCTTCATGAGCCATGGCCTTGCCCTCTTACTGCGCGCTTTGCTCATGATCGCCGGCAGCGTCCTGTTCATGTTCATCATCGACTGGCAACTGGCGCTGATCATGCTCGTTCTTCTTCCCCTGGCAGGCCTGCTCATCTGGACGGTGATGCACCTGGCGCAACCCATGTTTTTGGTAGTTCAGGAGAAACTGTCCCTGCTCAACACCGTCGTTCAGGAAAACCTGGCCGGAGTACAGGTGATCAAGGCCTTCGTACGAGAACGCTTCGAGATCGGCCGCTTCGCCGTTGTCAATGAAGCCTATATGAACGAACATATCCGCGTTGGCCGACTGCTTGCCATCGCGCTGCCAGTGCTTGGAATTCTCACCAATCTGGGCATCGTCGCTGTTCTCTGGTTTGGCGGCCTGAGCGTTATCGGCGAAAGATTGTCGATCGGCCAGTTGGTGGCCTTTACCAGCTATCTCATGATTGGCATGGCACCCCTGCTGCTTCTGGGCAATATATTGACCATGGTCTCACGCGCTCAGGCCTCCACCGAACGGGTTTTTGAAGTCATGGACGTGCAGGCTGCAATTCGAGTCCCGGAGCCGGCCCACACGGCGCCAGTCGTCCAGGGCCGCGTCATCTTCGACGATATCTCCTTCGGTTACCAGGGGAACAACAACGGTGCAAGCACAGAAAAGGTGCTCGATCACCTCAGCCTGGTTGTGGAGCCAGGCCAACAGATCGCCCTGTTGGGTGCCACTGGCTCCGGAAAGAGTACCCTTGTCAATTTGATTCCCCGTTTCTACGATGTAGGCGGGGGCCAACTTCTGGTAGACGGCATCGATGTACGGGATTGGGATCCGAAGGTGCTCCGGTCGCGAATTGGCGTGGTTCTTCAGCAGACGACCTTGTTTAGCGGTACAGTACGAGAGAACATCGCCTACGGCAGGCCGGACGCGCCCCTGGAAGAGGTTATAGCCGCTGCAGAAGCTGCCCAGGCCCACGATTTTATTTTGGCAATGCCCGAGGCCTACGACAGTCTGGTCGAGGAACGAGGCGCCAATCTGTCGGGCGGCCAGAAGCAGCGCATCGCCATTGCGCGCGCCCTGCTGATATCCCCAAGAATATTGATCCTGGACGATAGTACGAGTGCTGTCGATCTGGAAACCGAGGCCAACATCCAGCGGGCTCTGGACAATTTGATCGACGGGGCGACCACCTTTGTCGTGGCCCAACGAATCAACAGTGTTCTCAACGCTGACCAGATTTTGGTGCTCGACGCCGGTCAGATTGCCGCCAGGGGCACCCACCGGGAATTGCTGGAGAGCAGCCCGATCTACCAGGAGATCTTCCGATCACAACTTGGCCATGATCAACTGCCACTTGATAGCCAATCGACCATGGATCAGCAGCCACAATGACAGCCCACCAGCCAGGTAAACAGCAACCACAACGTGTTCGTCTTGGCATCGGAGGCGGTCGGCCCTCCGGTGAAAGTGCGCTGGACAGCCGCTCAGCTGTGCGGCGCCTGTTCAGCTATGCACGCCCCTATCGCGGGCGACTCATCCTTGTCGCCCTGCTGGTAGCAGGTAATACGGCAGCAATGCTGGCCGGTCCAATTCTCCTGGGCAAGGCCATCGACAACTACGTGATCCCCGCTGATGTGGCAGGCCTTTTGCGCATTTGTTTGATCATGCTGGCCTTTTATCTGGTTGGGGGGGTTGCCGCGATTGTTTATGGCGTTATGATGGTCGATATCGCCCAGGAGCTGATGGCCGACATCCGCCTGCAACTCTTCGCTCACATCCAGCGTCTTTCCATGGCCTACCACGACCGCCACAGGGTTGGCGACCTGATGAGCCGCATCACCAATGACACTGAGGCCATCAACCGCGTCCTGAGCAATGGCCTTGTCCAGTTCATCACCAATGTCTTGATGTTGGGTGGCATCATGGTGGCCATGTTTTTGCTTAGCTGGCAACTGGCCATGGGCACGCTGATTATCCTGCCCTTCATGCTTTATCTGACCAGCCTGGTCACCCGGCGCAGTCGATTGGCCTTTCGGGATGTTCAACGCAGTCTGGGCGTGCTCAATGCCATCATGGAGGAAAATATCGCTGGAATTCGTGTCGTGCAGGCCTTTGCCCGCTCATCGGAAACCGAAGCGCAGTTTCGGGAGGTCAACTGGGCCAATCGGCAAGCTGGTGTTCGGGCGGATGTCATCAGCGCCGCGTTGGGGCCCATGTTCACCACCATGAGCACGATCACCATTGCTGCCACTGCTCTTCTGGGCGGCTGGTTGGCTATCCAGGGCGTCGTGACGGTGGGCGTCCTGGCAACCTTCGTTGTCTACATCATGATTTTCTTCCGTCCCATGCGCTCTATCGCCATGCTTTACAACAATCTGCAGTCCGCTCTTGCAGGGGCAGAGCGCATTTTCGAGGTATTGGATGCCCAACCGTCGGTGCAGGATAAGCCAGATGCCCAGCCGCTGGCAAGGTTAGAGGGTTCTGTCAGTTTTGAGGATGTCACCTTTGCCTATGATCCAGGAAAACCGGTGCTGCATCACGTCAACTTCCATGCGACGCCGGGACAGACTATCGCGCTGGTGGGGCCCACCGGCGGTGGAAAAACCACGATTATCAACCTGCTGAGCCGGTTTTACGACGTGGCTGAGGGAGCCATCACGATCGATGGACAGGACATCCGGGATCTCCGGCAGGCTGCGCTTCGGCAACACCTGGGGATCGTCCTGCAGGACACATTTCTGTTCTCCGGCACGGTGATGGACAATATTCGCTACGGGCGACTGAAAGCCAGCGACGAGGAGGTCGTGGCTGCAGCCAGGCTGGCTAACGCCGACTGGTTCATCCGCCGTCTTCCCGGAGGCTATCAGACCCAGGTCTCGGAGCAAGGGCACAACTTCAGCGAGGGACAACGCCAGTTGCTGGCCATAGCCCGGGCCGTGCTGGCCGATCCCAGTATCCTGATATTGGACGAGGCAACCAGCAGTGTGGATTCCCGCACCGAACAACAGATTCAGGAAGCGCTGCTGCGCCTGATGGAAGGCAGGACCTCCTTTGTGATTGCCCACCGGCTCAGCACGGTACGCGATGCGGACAGGATACTGGTCGTCAACGGTGGAGAGATCATCGAAGAGGGAACCCACGAGGAATTGTTGGATCAGGGCGGCTTTTACCACAACCTCTACATGAGCCAGTTCAGAGATCAGTAGAGCTTTCACCCGGAGCCTGGCGGATATGGAACTCGTGCTCGCGGAGGTGCACCATTTGAGGTAGTGACCTAGTACTCTGCGGGCTAAATAACTATGCAGTAACCAAGGTCCTTCACCAGAAGTAGGGACGGTCTTTAACTGCATACTTATCTACGCCAAGCTGCACTAGGCACCCGACGTAGCAGCCGACCCATCCTTCACCCGATCGACCAGTTGCATTCGCCAGCTGACCACTTTGTGCCGAACGACCGGGATGCGCAGGATCAGGAGCAGCGCTACAATGCCACCCCAGATCAACGGTTCGCGGATGTCCGACTTGACTACCCAGGTGTAATGCACAACGACCAGGATTCCTGCCGCGTAGACGAAGCGATGCAGGCGTTTCCAGCCCTTCTTGAGGCGGCGCTGCCAGCCCCTGGTAGATGTGATCGCCAACGGTACCAGGATCAGGAAGGCTGCAAAGCCGACCAACACATAGCGTTTTTCGGCTAACTCCAGTCCGACCAGGTTCAGGTCAAACCCGTAGTCAATACCGAAGTAGATGGTGAAGTGAATTGCGGCGTAAAAGAAGGCATAAAGCCCCAACGCCCTGCGTACCTTGATCGCCTGCCGGAAACCAAAGACTGTATTGACCGGCGTAGCAGCCAGGGAAAGCACCAACAGCACCAGGGCGGTTTTTCCGGTGCGCAGCGTGGCCTTCTGGATGGGATTGGCCGTCAGGTTACCCTGGGTGGCGTCCCAGATCAGCAGCGCGAGCGGGATCAGCGCCGCAACGTGAACGGCTATCTGGAATTTTGTGAGTTTTGGTCGGGTTAGCATGGTGATTTTGTCGGTTGGGAGGGAGTGAGTAGGTAAATAGATGGGTAAATAAGTAAACAAGGAGATTGGTTGCTTCCATGTCTACTTGTTTTCCTAGCACCCACTTTCCCTAATAATACACGCTCAGATCCATCCCGTCATACAGATGAGCCACCTGATCGGCGTAGCCATTGAAGGGCAACGTGGCCCGACGCTTAGTCTCGCCGATGCGCCGCTCCGTGCGCTGCGACCACCGTGGGTGCGGCACATCAGGGTTGACGTTGGCATAGAAACCATACTCATTGGGCGCGGCCGCCATCCAGAGCGACGTGGGCTGCTCGGCAACCAAATCGATCTTGACGATAGACTTGATACTCTTGAAACCGTACTTCCAGGGCACCACCAGTCGAACAGGTGCGCCGCTCTGGGGCAATAATTCCTCGCCGTACAGCCCTGTCGACAGAAGCGCCAGGTCATTCATGGCCTCGTCCAATCGCAAGCCTTCCACATAGGGCCACTCGTACCACGGGCTGCGCATGCCTGGCATACGCTCGGGATCGTTTACCGTTTCAAAGCGTACATATTTGGCGTCAGAGGTGGGCTGCACATCTTTCAGCAGTTTCGCCAGCGAAAAACCGAGCCAGGGAATCACCATGGACCAGCCCTCAACGCAGCGCATCCGGTAGATCCGTTCCTCCTGGTCGTAGGTTTTGAGCAACTCCTCGATATCATAGGTCTTTGGATTGCGCACCAGGCCGCCTACCTCGACGGCCCAGGGGCGATTGGGATAGCCTTCCGCCAGCCTGGCGACTTTCTCCTTGTCGGTTGTGAACTCGTAGAAGTTATTGAAGTTGGTAATGGCCTCAAACGAAGTTGCTTCGCCGGCAACTTCGCCATTGAGTTGGGCAACGCCGGGTGTCGCTGCCGCGGAATCGGCCGCCGAACCACCGGCCGGCGAAACAATCCCGGTCTCGGGAGAATCGCCTCGTCCGCAGGCAGCCAGCACCATTGCGCCCAGCGCCAGGGTGCCAGTTGTCTTCATGAACTTGCGTCGATCCCGATAAATATGTTGGGGGGTAATCTCTGAACTTTTGATTTCGGTCATGCTGTCTCCACGGAAAATGCGCTGAAAGTCGAACAGTTGCTTATCTACAATGCCCAGAATAACGGGTCTTTATGAAGCCTTGCTTAACACCATATTACGAAAAGATTACAGAGAGTCTGTACCTTCCCTTACCAGACCATGGCTTGGCCATTATAGCCCACTTCTCGAAAAACGGCTCCCTGGCCGTTCAGGTTTCTGGCCGATGGCGCCCGATAACCAGGTTTGGTCGCAGGCCAGCCCAGTCTGCCTGGAAGCTCCTGGCAACCGCTGGATGGGTAATTTAGAACAAAGCACATCTCCAGTTTGACCGACAGAGACATCTGTTGTACAATCCAGCGTCCCCGATCATCGACCCTGACAAGATTTCCACGGAGCGAAAACCCACATCATGGGCCAGGCGACTACCACAGAGGTTCATGCCACTGGCGTGACCGCAACCCGCAAGAAGCGTTGGAACAGGACAAAATCCACAGCGGAGGCATACCTGTATCTTGCGCCAACACTGATCGCCCTGGCTGTATTTGTCTTCATTCCTGTCTTTTCCTCGTTCCGTCTCAGCTTGCATCGTGTCGCGCCCTTTGGTGGAAGAGAGATATTCATTGGTCTGGAGCACTACTCACGGCTGTTGACCGATCCAGACTATTGGAACAGTGTCAAGGTCACCTTCCTGTTCATGTTGGGCGTCGTGCCTGTCGGGTTGTTTCTGGCCGTTCTGCTGGCGGTGGCTCTCTCCTATCCGCTTCGCCATCTTTCGGGCTTGCACCGGCTACTCATCTTTGTGCCCGTCGTGATCAGCAGCGCAGTGGCAGGCGTACTCTTCAAATGGCTCTACCATCCCGTGGTTGGCTATATCAACTATTGGCTCAGCCTGATCGGCATCCAAGGACCAAATTGGTTGGCCGACAAGGATTGGGCACTGATCGCCATCATTCTGGCCACGATCTGGAAGGAGTTTGGCTTTAACGTCATCATCGCGCTTGCGGGCGTGCAGGCCATCGACGATACCTTGTACGACGCAGCCAAGGTAGATGGTGCCAACTTCTGGCAGCGCCTGTTCCAGATTACGATACCGCTGCTTACGCCCACGCTCTTCTTCCTGCTGATTATCAACATCATCCACACCTTCGAGGCCTTCGGCCAAATCCACGTCCTGACCGAAGGGGGCCCCGGTCAGGCAACCAACACCATGGTCTATTCCATTTTCTATGATGCGTTTGTGGGTACACCCCAGCGCGGTATTGCCTCGGCACAAGCCTATCTGTTGGCACTCATGGTTATCGCCATGTCATTCGCCCAGTTCTTCGGGCTTGAACGAAAGGTGCACTATCAATGAGCTCCACCAACACTTCCCCGTCACCTCGCGGGAGACGCCGTCTGGATATGGGTGAACTGGCCATGCAGATTTTCCTTTTCAGCGTGGGGTTAGCTATTTCCCTTCCCATTATCATTGCGGCGTTTACCAGCTTCAAAGCGCCACAGGAGGTAATCACCTACCCACCGAAGTTCTTTCCTTCGGAGTGGACGCTAAGGAACTACGAGGTGGCTTTCAGCGCCGTTCCCTTCGCCCGTTTTCTGCTGAATAGCTTTATCCAAAGTTCGTTGATAACCGTGGGACAGGTCCTCTTCAGCGTTCTTGCTGCCTTCGCCCTGGCCACTCTGGATTTCCCGGGTCGCGAGGCCATCTTCTTCATTATCATCGGCAGCCTGATGATCCCTTTCGAGCTGACCTTTATTCCCAACTTCCAGTTCGTGACCGGGCTGGGTTGGGCCAACGCCTATTCGGGGTTGACAATCCCGTTCCTGGCCAGTGCATTTGGTGTATTCCTGCTGCGCCAGTTTTTCCTCAGTATCCCGCGAGACCTGCACGATGCCTCGCTGATCGATGGCGCCAGCAATTGGCGCTACCTGTGGACTATCGTCGTCCCCCTGAGCAAGGGTGCCATCGGCGCTTTTGCTATCTTCGCTTTTTTGAGCGCCTGGAATCAGTATCTTTGGCCCCTGGTCATCACTGATACCGTCGAAATGCGCACGATCCAGATCGGTATCCGCTTCTTCATGACCAACATCGAGCGGGGTGCCGATTGGGGTGCTGTGATGGCCGGCTCAATCATTGCATTGCTGCCGACCCTGGCGGCTTTTTTGGTTGCCCAAAAGCAATTGGTCAAGGGCATCGCCATGACCGGTTTGAAGGGCTAACCCGTGAAGCAGCGAGCCTTTCTTCCTCGCTGCATGTTCAATCAGATCCAACGTTGCTCCGAGAGGACAAGTCGCGCAGAAGCTCCAGGTTTGGCCTGGTAGGAAAGCCTGGCCCTTACTCGAGTGCGACTCTGTGGACAAAGGGAATTTCCACAAGTGCGAACCATCCATTGTCCGCCCTGGGCAAGATTGGATCTGATCTGTCGGCTGTCGATCTACCGTTCCGATTCACCCTGTTTCTTTATCAAACCTTAATGGAGGATCTACCTGATGAACCGTATCTACACACTGACCGCCTTGCTTGTCCTGCTGGCGCTGCTGGTTACCGCCTGCGCTGCGCCAGCTGCGCCGGTTCCTGTCCCTGAAAAGCCCGCTACCGAAGAAGAAGCGGCTGCAGAGCCCGCTACCGAAGAAGAAGCGGCAGAGCCCGCCGGAGAGGCTATCGCCCTGAATTTCTGGCATGCCATGGGTGGCAATCTGGGAGAAACGGTCAACGAACTGACCGAGCGCTTCAACAACAGCCAGGACGAAATCGTCGTTACCGCCACATACCAGGGTAGCTACGACGACACCTACAACGCCTTGCTGGCTGCCTTCGAGACCGGCGGCGAGCCCAACATTACCCAAAACTTCGACCTGGCTTCCCAGACCATGTTCGACACCGGTCGTCTGATTCCTGCCTGGCAGCTGGGCGAGGCCGAGGGCTACGACTTCGACATCTTCGTGCCGGCCGTCCGTGACTACTACTCCGACGAGAACGGCATGGTCGCCATGGCCTTCAACAGCAGCACACCGCTGCTCTACTACAACGCCGACATGTTCGAGGCCGCCGGGGTAGAGATGCCCGAGGGCAGCATGGCCTTTAGCGAGTTCAAGGCCCTGTGCGACGACCTGATGGCGGCCGAGGTGGCCCCCTATTGCTTCACCTTTGGTCAGGTGGGCTGGTATTTCGAGCAGATCCTGGCCAACAGTGGTGGGCTCTACTTCAACGAGGACAACGGCCGGACCGGCCGGCCCACCGAGGTCATGTTCAACGAGGGCCAGGGCGTCGAGGTCTTCACCTTCTTGACCGACCTGATCAACGAGGGATATGCCCCCAATCTGGGCAAGACCTGGACCGATACCGACAGCACGTTCACAACCCAGCAAGCCGCTATCCAGATCGACTCCACGTCCGATGTGTCGATCATCACAAACAGCGAGCACGAGGTAGGCACCGCCTTTATTCCCCACAGCGACAGCAGCGACCGTAACGGCGTCATCATCGGTGGCGCAGCCCTGTGGCTGATAGACGCGGATGACGCTGCGGCGAACGACGCGGCCTGGCAGTTCATGAAGTTCATGGCCGAGCCGGAGCAGCAGGTCACCTGGCATACCAACTCCGGCTACTTCCCGGTGCGCACTGACGTGGCGGACAACGAGGAAGTACAGGCATTCTGGGCCGAGAATCCCAACTTTGTCACCGCTATCGATCAGCTTGCCACCACACCGACGACTTTGGAGGATGGTTCACCCAACTATGCGGTGCTGGGCGGCCGCGCCGGCCCCTTCCCCGCCATTCGCCAGATCATCGTTGAATCCTATAGTCGCGTTCTGGATGATGGCCTGAGCCCTCAGGAAGCCCTGGACGAGGCGGCCAAGAAGGCCAACGAGGAACTGGCCAACTACAACCAATTCTTCGAATAGGTCACAGCCAGGTGAATCAGGGTTTGAACTCGTGCCGGCCCTTTTTCACTTAACCTGAGTTTCTGTTTTTTCGACAAACCATGTGGTGCGTAGCAGACCATACGCTACGCACCACTTCCCAGCTTTTGCCCTATGAAAATTGTATCGATATTGCTGCTCACCATGTTGTTGGCAGTTGCCTGTGAGGCCCCTATGGTGACAGATTCGACAGGCCATCAAACCCCGGTTCCCACTGGCCAGAGCATCAGCCTGCCCGATGGTTTTGACATCCAGGGTCATCGCGGCGCGCGCGGCCTCAAGCCCGAAAACACCTTGCCCGCCTTCGAGACAGCCCTGGATCTGGGTGTCACCACGCTGGAGCTTGATCTCCATTACACCGCCGATGGTGTTGTTGTGGTGTGGCACGACCCGGACCTGCCGGGCAGCAAGTGCGTTGCGGACGAGAACGGACCAGAGATCGGCTCCCGGATCAGCAACCTGCCCTTCGAGCAACTGCAGAGGTTTCAATGCGACCGAAACCCGGACAGCAGCGACTTCCCCGAGCAGAATAACGAGCCCACTGCCCTGGCTGGAGACAATTACCAGGTGGTTAGCCTCGAACAGCTCTTCGCCTTCGTGGATGACTACACTAACAACCCTGAAAAGACCGCTGATCAGCGCCAGAACGCGGCGCACGTCCAATTCAATATCGAGACAAAGCGAAAAGCGGATGATCCCGGCGCCATTGGCGACGATTTCGACGGCGTCAATCCCGGTTCGTTCGAGCGGGCCATCGTCGAGCTGATCGAAAAGCATGGCCTGCTCCAACGGGTAATCATGCAAAGTTTCGACCATCGCTCTCTATGGGCGGTGCGTCAGTTGAATCCCGATATCCGCCTGGCCGCGCTGACCAGTCGCGGCCGACCCGATCCAGCCTTGTATGCGCAGCAAGGCGCAACTATCTGGTCGCCCCGCTATCGGGATTTGACCTCCAGTCTGTTGGAAACAGCCCACGAGGCCGGACTGCTTGTCAACCCATGGACGGTCAACGATCCGGCCGAGATGCAACGGCTTATTGAATTGGGCGTTGACGGATTGATCACTGACAGGCCCGATTTGCTTCTTTCGGGGCCCAGTAATCAGTGACCGGCAAACAGCTATCGGAGAAACACAATGCCAACCACACCTACTGATCGTTGCTCACTCCATACCGGCCAGCCATGTTAAGACGACTCCTCCCCATCACCTTGTTCCTGGTCCTGGCAGCCTGCGGCGGTGGGTCCGAAACCGTGTCACCAACGCCCTTACCGCCCGATCCCTACGCCAACCCCCGGATCAACGTCGTAGCCGACGGTTTGCTGGCCCCGATTGGCCTGGCGGTATTGGCCGACGGGAGCCTGCTGGTAGCTGAGGATGGAACTGGTCAACGAGATGACAGTGCCGGGGTCAGCCTGATCAAACCCGATGGACGTGTGGGGCGTTTGATCTCTGGTCTGCCCAGCACTCATGACTCGGGAGACCTGGCCGGGTCTCCTCTGGTGGCCCTCTCTCCGGCTGGCGACAAGATCTATCTGGGCGCCTTCGATCAGCATAATCTTTGGACGCTGCTGCTGACACCGGAGCAACAAGTCGAGGGCATCGAACTGCCCGCCCAGGCCCTTACAACAGACGACCTTACCCCGGAGATGTTGCCCCTCAACCAGGTCATGGTAATGAATCCCTTTGATATGACCTTTGATTCAGAAGGCAGGCCGGTGGTCACCGATTCGACGGGCGATGGCGTGGCCAAAGAGACGCCGGACGGGAGAACCTACTTCATCCATCGCTTCGCGCCCCATCCTGCGCCAACCAGCGATAAGCCAAAGATGAAGGTGTCGCCAGTGCCCACCGGCATCGAGCGCATTGGCGACGAGTACTATGTCACATTGACCGGCGGTTGCCCATTCCCACCCGGTGGAGGCCGCCTGGTGGCCATCGACGAGGAGCGAAATGAACGCGTCGTGGCAGACAGCCTCAACATGCCCATCGACGTAGCTCAGGGACCAGATGGAACGATCTGGCTGCTGGAGTTCGCGCTGTTTGCGCCCGATGCCGGCTGCTTCAGTGGCACGGGCTACCGGGAACGCACCGGCACCCTCAGCCGTTTGTTGCCCGATGGCACGCTGGAACCGGTGCTTAGCAATCTAAACACGCCCGGCTCGGTGCTACCGCTCGATGATGGCAGCCTGCTTTTGACAGAAGTGTTCCCAGGGCGGGTGCTAAGGGTTACCTTTGGCGACGACGTTGAAGCAGAGAAAGAGGAAACGAAAGAGCGAAACACCGAGAGAACCTACGGACAACGTAACGAGATCAATCCCGACGATTATGATCAACTGCAAAGAGAGGTAATCGAGGCGCACGATCTCAAGCCGCAACCGGGAGCCGATCAACGAGAGGGCGACACCCGCCTGGCCGCTCTGGGCCAGGCGCTTTTTTTTGATCCGATTCTATCCGGCGACCACAACACCTCCTGTGCAACCTGTCACCATCCGACTCTGGCCGGCGCCGATGGTCTCGCCCTTCCCATCGGTACGGGCGGATTTGGGTTGGGCCCGCAGCGCCTGTTCCTCGACCAGGTAGTGTTAGGGCCAGAGGCCAGCCAACCACGCCGTCTGGCCGGGTTAACCGATCCGATCACAGGAGAAACGTCGGTTGCCAACCCCTTCGCCGGACAGTTTGTGCCCCGCAATTCGCCCACGATCATCAACAGCGCTCTGTTTCCAACCCAGTTCTGGGACAGTCGGGTGGAGGCGGGGGCGGACGGAGAGTCGGTACGCACTCCGGAGGATGAGATCAACCGCTTGGATTTGACCGATCCGCTGGCGGTTCAAGCGTTGTTTCCTTTAACCAGTCTACACGAGATGGCCGGCGGCACGTTGGGTGACCAGGCGCCCCAGGCCATTCGAAGGCAGCTTCTGGACCGGTTGCGCGGCATTCCGGCCTATGAAAGTTGGTTCGCGGAGGTCTTCGCAACAGACAACGCCGGCGGCACCATTTCACTGAGCCGCCTGGCCGAGGCCATCGCCGCCTTCGAGCGCCGGTTTATCTTCACCGACGCGCCCTTCGATGGCTATCTGGCCGGCGACACCACGGCACTTAGCGAGCAGCAGAAACGAGGCGCACTGCTGTTTTTCGGGCAGATCATTCCAGAGGTCAACTGTAGCCTGTGCCACAGTGGCAACCTCTTTTCCGATTTTCGGCATCGCAACCTGCTGGTTCCCCAACTGGGACCGGGCAAGGGTCACGATTACAGCGGCCGCGAGGATTGGGGGCGCGCCGGCATCAGCTTCGACGCCAGGGACAGGTACACCTTTCGCACGCCCAGCCTACGTAACGTCGAACTGACCGCTCCCTACTTCCACGACGGCGCCTATGCCACGCTGGTCGATGTGATCGGCCATCATGCCGATATCTGGGGCAGCGCTGAAAGCTACGATCCGGTTGCCAACGATATTCCACCCGCACTTTTCAGCAGTTTGCGACCCTTTCAGCCCGATAAACAGGGGGTGAACGCTGCACCGGTATTGCGCAACGGGCTGCCGTTAACAGAGGAGGACAAGGAAGATCTGGCGGTGTTCCTGCAGAGCCTCACCGATCCAGACGCGCGTGACCTGAGCGAGTTCCTTCCTGAAGGTGTACCCAGCGGCCTGCCGCTTGATCAGATATCCTCCTCCCAAACGCTGGCCGATTCCACTCATCGCGATAGCGATGGGCAGATGGCAGCCCGGGGAGATCAGGCAATCAGCGATGCGGAACCCCAATCGACCGGCGGCTCCCCGCCCACCATCTCTCCCCTGCCAGGTCTGAGCGATGTTGCGGCGGAGGTTGGTCTGGATTTCCAGCATGGCGCATTTCGCAAAACCATTTTCCAGGATCCCGTCGCTGCTATGAGCGGCGGGCTTTGCTGGATCGACTATGACAACGACGGTTGGCTGGACCTCTATCTTGTCAACAGCTATGCCGAGGATGAAAAGAAATACTGGCAGGACCTCGGCGGTCTGCCCCACAATGCGCTGTATCGCAACAGCAGTGGCACTTTCTCCGATGTCAGTGCCGAGTCGGGTACGGATCTGGTCATGCGGGGCAATGGTTGTGTTGCGGCCGATTTCGATGGTGATGGTTGGTGGGACCTTTACGTGACCGCCGACGGCCCCAATGCCCTGCTATGGAACAATGGCGACGGAACCTTTGCCGAAGGTGCCGCGGCCGCTGGCGTCGATGCACCGGAATGGAATAGCGCTGCGGTGGTCGGCGACGTGAACCGTGATAGCCTGCCGGACCTTTTTGTAGCGGCCTTCATTGACCTGGACCACCAGATCCCCAAGCCCATCGGCGCCTTCCCGCAGGACTACTACGGCCTGCCGGACCGGCTCTATCTGAATCAGGGCGCGGGGTCTCAAACCGGGGCTTCCGAAAAGACTGTCGGGGTTCAGTTTCGCGAGGTTGCTCTGCAGGCTGGTCTGGAACGGCAGGAACGGGGATTGGGTGCCCTGTTGAGCGACCTGGATCGCGACGGCGAACTGGATCTTTTCATCGCCAACGACGGGCATCCAAACCGGCTGTATACCAACGAACCCTGGCCTGGCGGCGTGGAGGCCGACCCGCTGGGGTTAGGATTTCGCTTTCGCGACCTGACAGAAACGGCGAACGTGGGCGATTCCGGCAGTGGCATGGGGGTGGCTGCCGGTGATTACGACGGCGATGGCTGGACCGATCTGTTCACCACCAATTGGGAGCGGGAGCTAAACGCACTCTATCGCAATGAGACGGGTGAGCAGGGCAGTCTCACCTTCCAATACAGCACTTTTCGCATCGGCTTGCAGGGTCTGGGCAACAACATGACTGGCTGGGGCACCCACTGGCTGGATCTCGACCAGGACACCGATCTGGATCTACTGGTCGTCAACGGCAGGGTGCCGGTCACCAGTCTGAAAAGTGATCCTCAGTTGGTTCGTCTTTATGCTAACAGGATCGCCGATGGCGCCCGTTCCAGACCAGGTCCACCCCGTCTGTTTGTCGATGCCACACAGCAAGCGGGACTGGAGGAGGTCGGTCCATTGCTGGCGCGGGGCAGCGCCGTTGCCGATTTTGACAACGATGGGGACCTGGACGTCGCCATCAACGTCATCGGCGGCGAGGTTGCTCTTCTGAGGAATGAGGGACCCGCCAACAACTGGCTTCAGGTGGCACTCGATGGCTTCTGGCCCGGCGCTGTGGTCGTGGCCGAATTGCCCGACGGGCGCAGGCTGGTGCGCGAGTTGCATGTGGGCTCCAGTTACCTGGCTTCCGAGGATCCCCGCCTGCACTTTGGTGTCGGCACCGCCGATCGGATACCGAGACTGGAAGTCAGGCTGCCAGATGGCCGCTACCTGGAATTCAGCGATGTTCCGGCGAATCAGGTGCTGGCGGTCTCGCCGTAACCACCTTGCGCTACACCGATAGGAAATAACCTCAGGGAATCGCTGTTCAGTTCACGGGCTTGGCCGACGTGCCCATCGACTGGCGCAGCAACGCCCGCAGGGCCTGCCCCTCCTCGGTCAGGTGCCCATCACGGGCCAAACCCAGTGCAGCCAGGCCTTCCATGTCGCCGTTGAGCAGATGTTTGCCCAGTTGCGACCTGGCCAGCGATCGAAGATCTTCGGTGACCTCGTCACGCACCCGGTGATCGTCCACGATACGGCCGTCCCGCATGGTGAGTATGCGCCGGGTTTCCCGTGCCACATGGCGATCATGGGTGACCACGATGATGGTGGTACCCTGGTTGCTGTTCAGCTGCGAAAGCAAACCCATCACCTCCTGCCCCGCCTGGGTATCCAGGCTGCCGGTTGGCTCATCTGCCAACAACAGCGAGGGCTCGTTGGCCAATGCACGCGCTACTGCCACCCGCTGGCGCTGTCCGCCGCTTAACTGCCCCGGAAGATGGTCCATACGATCGGGAAGGCCCACGATTTCCAGCAGGTGCCGGGCCCGTTCCCGGTGCTCCCTGGATGAGCCAGGCTGGCCCCGCATGGGCACCTCGACGTTCTCCTGAGCACTAAGCGTGGGCAACAGGTTGTGCAGCTGAAAGATAAAACCCACGGTGCGGGCACGAAAGCTGTCCAGGTCCTTGACCTCCGTCAGTTCCTGGCCATCCACGAATACCTGCCCGCGGGTAGGACGATCCAGCGCGCCAAGCATGTTCAGCAAGGTGGACTTGCCACTGCCGCTGGGTCCCATTACGGCCAGATACTCTCCCCGCTTGATCTCGATAGCAACATCGTCCAGAGCCACGACCTCGGCGCCGTTACCGTAGATTTTGCTCAGGTTTTGGGTCTTGACTAACAGATCGTTTTCGGCCATACAACCATCCTGAAGTTATGTCATGATGTCAATATGTCAATATCCGGATCGTGACATGATGACATTATTTCGTTTCAATATTGACGAAGGCGGTCATGCCCCAACGCAAGGTCGGGTCCAGCTCATTCAGCTCGATGATAGCGGTATAATTGACGCTTCCTTGCTCCTGTGTGGACATTGGGGCGATTCGCGTGACGACTCCCGTGAACACCTGGTTGGGCAAGGCATCGAAGGTAACCTCGACTTCCTGGCCAATCTCAACACGAGACACATCGGTCTCGCGCAGGTCGGTGGTTTCAATCCGCAGGCTATCAAGCTGCCCAATGGCCAGCACCTCCTGGGCAGGCGACACCACCTCGCCAGGGCGACTCCAGACCGCTGCCACCGTGCCATCGAATGGCGCTTGCAGTTGTGTCTTGGAGAGAGCAGCCTGGGCCGCTTCAAACGCTGCTCCTGCCTGGGCCACGGCAGCCTGCGCCACGGCCACATCCTCGTCACGCGCGCCAGCCTTTAGCAGATCGAGCTGCGCCTGGGCTTGCAGTATCGCTGCCTCTGCGCTGGCAATCTGAGCCTGTACATTGCCCACCTCGGTCTCAGCCACACCCACCTGCGATTGCGCTGCGCCAACTTGATTGAGCGCTATCGTCAATTCCTCCGGTGTGGCTCCCCGGACGGCCGCGCTGTACTCGGCCTGGGCAGCCTTGAATGCTGCGGTTGCCTGCTGCAATGTCACCGACTGAGGCATCATGCCGATGTTGGGATTACCGCTGACCTGATCATAGGCGGCCTGGGCTTGATCCCGCACCGATTGGGCCTGGTCCAGCCGTTCCTTCGCCGCGGCAACCACCTCAGAGCGAGTGCCAGCTCGGACCTGGTCATAGCTTGCCTGGGCGACGCTCACCTCCGATTTCACCGCATCCACCCGGGATTTGGCCGTCGCCAATGCGGCGTTGGCCGATTCCAACTGGGCACGGGCTGCCTGCACAGCGGCCTCTGCCGAGGCGATCTGCTCCGGTCGGGAAGGAGCCTGGACCCTGGCCAGCTCAGATTGCGAGGCATTCAGGGCTGCCTGAGCCTGCGTGACAGCCGCCTCCAATTCGGTGGCATCCACTGTAGCAAGGAGCTGTCCCTCTGCGGCCTGGTCTCCTTGCCCGACAGCCAGGTCCATCAGACGACCACCCTGTTCAAAACCCAGATAGGCCCATGTTGTCGGCAGCAACTTTCCTGAGGCCCAGATCACGTCATCCACATCCTGTTGCAGGAGGGATGGCGACTCTTCAACGATATCCCCAGGCGTGTCAGCGTTGGCCTGGATACCGGCATAGTAGCTATATCCGGCATAGGCAACGGCGCCCACAGCAACAACTGCCAGTATGATCAGTAAAATGCGTTTCATCGGAAATCACCTCTTCCTTTTCTACTCGTAGCGCAGTGCTTCCACCGGACTCAGGCGGCTGGCTCGCCAGGCGGGGTAGACACCGCCCAACACGCCCAGGAAAACAGCAATCAACATAGTCTCGACGAAAAGACCGAGACTATATTCGCCCTGTAGTTGGGCTCCCAGTGGCGTCAAGCCGGCCGATTTGGTCAGAAGCATGCCAAGACCAATGCCCACCACGCCTGCCAGAGCGGAGAGCAAAATCGCCTCCTGTACAACCATGCCGATTATGCGCCGCTTTCGCCACCCGAGCGCCCGCAGCGTACCAATCTCCCGGGTGCGCTCGTAGACGGTCATCATCATTGTGTTGAGGATAACCACACCGCCGATGAGCAGCGCAAAGAGAACAACCACATCGGTCATGGCTTCCATGCTCTGCATATCATTGGTGTTCTGGGCAAACTCACTGCTGAGCGACACCGACACATCGTCGAAGCGATGCTGAATCGCCTCCTGCACGTAGTCAACCTGGGAAGCATCGTGGACATCCACCAAAACATAGCTAACTTGCCGGGGCCGGTTGAAGATCAACTGAACTTCCCTCATGCCCATGATGACCCCAGCTTCTTCCCACAGAACGCCCGTCTCGAAGATTCCGGTGATGCGGTAGACATTGTTACTGACCTGGATGGTGTCACCCACCTCTTTTTTCAATGTGTCCGCCGCGCCGCGGCCCATAATGACCTCGTTAGGCCGCCGAATCGGCGCGCCCTCAACAATGTCGTAGTGGCGCATGCCGGGACTATTGGGATCAAGTCCCGTCACAACGAAAAAAGGTAGCCCCGGCAATGTCGTGACACTGAGCATCATCCCCGATACCGACTCCACTTCGGGCATGTTGGAAATGGCCCGAACAACACGCTCATCGATTGCCGAAAGAGACATATCGGGAACATCCTTCTGCATGAGCATCAGATCACCGGTGGCACTGCCGCCGGCAAGGTTGTTGAGCTGGCTGATCATGCCTGCACTGAGGCCATTCAGAGCCACCAGGGCTGCAACGCCAACGCCGATGCCCAACACGGTTAACACCGTGCGCGTCTTGCGACGACCCAGATCGCGCAGGACCGGGGGCATTCGCAGCCGGGCTTTCTTCTCTTCCCCATCCTCCTTCGGTTTGCGTCCGGCGGAAGCCCCTCCTTCATAGCGTAACGCCTCGATTGGCGTCAACTTACTTGCCCACCATGCGGGATAAATGCCTCCCACCGTGCCCAGCAGCAATGCTGTTGCCATACCCTGAAAAGCCAGCTTCGGCGTAAGAAGGTGACCACCAAAGAAGGAGCCGTATCCGGGCGCGCTGCCAGCGGCCGCCACCATGGCCATTCCCATCAAAATGCCTAACACCCCGCCGAAAAAGCTGAGCAACAAGGCCTCTCCCAGGATCATGCCCATCACCCGGCCCCGACCCCATCCCAGTGCTCTCAACACACCGACCTCGCGGGTTCGCTCGAAGACGGACATCACCATGGTATTCATCATGCCGAGACCGCCGATGATGACGGCGATGGCTGCGATTCCCCAGGCCATGCCTTCCACCATACCGGTCCATTCCTCAGCCGTCTCGTTGCCCGATCCCTTCGAGAAGGAGAGATCGGAAAAACGGGTGCGAAGACGCTCCAGCGCGACATCGATATTCTCTGCGCGGCGCAGTTTGATCTGATAGGCATTGACCTTGCGAGGCTTGCTGGCGATATCCTGAGCATCTTCCAGGGTAACGACCGCACCCCCTTCTTCCAGGCCCTGGCCGGTTTCATAGATACCAACCACCTGATAGGGCGTCCCGTAGATGCGAAGTGTGTCGCCTACCCCCTTATTTAAGTCTTCGGCTGCCTGCTTCCCAAGGGCCATCTGGCGCGACGCGCTGACCGGTTTTCCCTCGATGATCCGGTAGTGCCGTACGGCAAGGGAGTTGGGCTCATAGCCAAAGACCATCAAAAAGGGAGTGGTCTCGCTCTGCACCCAGATAACCACGGCGGGGTCGACAACCTCCACATCGGGTACTGCCCGCAATTGTTCGTCAAGATTTTCGTCCAGGGCACTGAAACTGACGTCGATGGCATCCTTTTGCGATACCGTGATGTCTGCGTTTGGGTTTGATAACACCGACCCATAGCTTTCGATCAAGTTGCCGGCGATGGCACCCATGGCCACAACGGCAGCAACGCCAATAGCGATGCCAATCACAGTCAGGAATGTTCTGGTTTTTCGCTGCCAAAGGTTTTTCAATAACACTGCGAAACTCGATTCTTGCTAAGGTGTTTCCAGTACGGGTGCAAACACCAGGCGATCCTGCTCATCCAGCAAATCCAGGGCCTGGTGACCCAGCAGCTCAAACATCCTCGGAATGACTATGTCTGTCCGCATGTGCTGCTCAACCACAAAAGAGAGCAGGGGATTGGCCGTCCAGGCAGCCTTGGCATCAGCTGAGTCCAGTTGCTGGCTCACCAATGCCTGCGTGCTGTCTACTGTCAGCAGCAACCCCTGGGTACCCAGCTGCCCTGCATCATCCAGCACCAGCGGGGTCACCATTACCCGGGCGCCAGGGAGAGCGATATCGCTGGTGGTGTTGACAAGGACCTCCAGCCCGCGGTCGATTGCCTGTTCGAGGCTTGGTTGGAGAGAGGGCACCGTTTCCGGCAGCAACCCTACATGCACCTGTATCTCGGCGTGATCGATCATTTCCCGGGCTTTGGCCAGAATGTTTTTGCTTCCTTCGATATTCCAGACATATTCCATGGTCTGAGGACTACTGAGCGAGGTCAATTCCTGGTAGGCATTGTCCAGCCGCATTTCGAATTCATGACGCAATCGATCCAGAAGCTCCTCGGCGGGCGCCGGTGAATAGAGGGTAGTCCGCTCAGCAGGACTGCTCAGGGCAGCGCCCCGCGCCACAAGTTTATTGAGCACCTCATAGATCATGGAACGAGGCACACCCGATTCCTTGCTGACCAGATAGCCGGTAGCAGGGTTGCTTCGCAGGAGCGCGACATAGGCTTTCGCCTCATACTCGGAGAAGCCGAGATTTTGCAGTCGATCGATGGCACTCAAGGGCAACCTCCGAAGAGTTCTTTCGTAGTAGTCGTTATAATCACGACTACTATATCATATCGGATACTGAATGTCAAGGCCCAATGTTCAAAATCACTAAATCGACGGCTGCGCAGTGGCAGTAACCGCAGAAATATGGTAGACTTCGAGTAATCTCTTTTGCCAATCCCATTTTTTACACTGAGGTGATGCCATGCGTTTTAACCGCCGACGAACGAAGCCCCTATCGAATGTCGATGTGGCATGGTACCAGATGGAAGACCCCACCAATTTGATGATGATTACCGGCGTCATAATGTTTGACGAACCGATGGATTTTGAGCGTTTGAAAAGCACGCTGGACTATCGCCTTGTCCAACGATTTCGCCGGTTTCGACGGCGCATCGTCGAAACACCCTATCGCATCGGCAGGCCTTACTGGATGGATGACCCCACCTTTGATCTTGACGCTCACATCCATGAGGTGGCGCTACCGGAACCGGGAGACCAGGATGCGCTGCAGGACATGGTGAGCGACCTGATGAGCGCGCCCCTGGATTTCAGCAAACCGCCCTGGCAGTTTCATCTGATCCATGGCTTCGGGGAGGGCTCTGCACTGCTTGCCCGGTTGCACCACAGCATTGGTGATGGCATCGCGCTGATCAAGGTCATGCTTTCCCTCACCGATACCGAAGCGGACGCCCCATTGCCAACACCGGAACAGAAAAAGCCAAAGGGTTGGGATCCCCTTGCACCCATCACCCGTCCGGCCAGGTCGGCCATCAAATTCACCGGTCGAGCCGTCAAGACCACAGTCAAAGTAACCCGATCAGTTGTCCGGGATCCAGAGAATCTGGTTAATCTGGCCAGGGTTGGTACCGACGCTGCGCTGACCACCGGCCGTCTGCTTCTGATGTCGCCCGATCCCGATACGATCTACAAGGGAAGCCTGGGAGTCTCGAAGCGAGCTACCTGGTCGGAACCGATTCCGCTGAGCGAAATCAAGCTGATCGGCCGGGGCGTTGGCGGCACAGTCAACGACGTATTGATGTCGGCCGCCACCGGCGCCATGCGTCGCTACATGATCGGCCGCGACGAGGATGTGGACGACCTGAACTTCAGGTCAGTGATCCCAGTCAATTTACGCCGGGAATCGGAGGAGTTGTCCCTGGGAAACAAGTTTGGGCTCGTCTTCCTCTCCCTGCCAATCGGCGTTGAAGACCCGGTCGACCGCCTACGGGAACTCAAACGACGGATGGATGACTTAAAGGGCACTACCGAGCCCCTGGTCGCGTTCGGCATACTTAACATGATGGGCATGATGCCTGACCGGCTGGAGGATGTTGTGGCTGGCATGTTCGGCACCAAGGCAACCCTGGTGATGACCAATGTTCCCGGCCCAAGGGAACAGCTCTACCTGGCAGGCGCGCCCATCGAGCAGATGGTCTTCTGGGTTCCGCAATCGGGGCGACTGGGACTTGGTATCAGCATTCTGAGCTACAATGGGCAGGTTACCGTTGGTGTGGCTTCAGACACAGGCCTGGTACCGGATCCGGAGGTCATCCTCCACGGTTTCAGGGAAGAGCTGCATGCGCTCAAGGACGAAATGCGGGCCCGCCTCATGGAGACTGCCACCGAGTTCGATATCCCCGTAGCCGGTGAGCCGGTGAGAAGAGACTCCGGTCAGTCCGACCCGGATGACACCGAAACACCCGTGGCCGAACCAACTCAGGCAGACCTGACCCTGGCCAAACCGTCGGCGCGCCCTGAACACAGCGACCACTTGACCCGCATTGCCGGTATCGGTCAAACCTTTGCCACCAGGCTCTATGAGGCCGGCATCAACACCTTCGAGGAATTGGCAGCCTGTACAGAGAAGCAGTTGGCCGCGGTGATCGAAGCGCCCGACTGGCGACGGCCCGACTATCGTAGTTGGATCGAAGAGGCCCGGGCATTGGCCGGTAGCACCACGCACCCCTGATCTTTTGACCACCGCTCCCCTTTTCGGGATTGGACCAGGGGATGCACCTGGGCCGGGTTGCTCCATTCCCCGGTCATCATCTGCTTGAGCTCTTCGAGTTCCAGCAAAAAAACTTCCTCTTCTGCCAGAAGGCGGCCATCGGCGATGCCTTCGCGCGCTGCTGCCAGCGCCCAGGTGCGGGAGGCATCCATCACAGTCACCAGCGCCTCCCTGCTGGCGGACAATTGCTCCACCAGGACCTGCAAGGCCTGAAACAGCGGTTCGAACTGGCGTCGCCGCAAGCGTCCCAAACGGTCCTTAGCCTCGTTTGCGGCCGAGGCTCGAGTCTGTCGGGCGGCCGATGGATCAAGGAGATCGCCAGGATCCCTTGCTGCCGCCTTGATGACCTCACTTCCCAGTTGATCCCCAAATTGTCGCCAGCGCGGACTGGCACTTTCCAGCGGCAATGGGGCCCAATGCCCGAACGATCTCAGAAAGCGGGCACCCATCTCATCTGTCAGCGCGTTTTCCGCCGCCGCCTGCTGGAGTTGCTGTAGCGCGTATCGATAGTGCATCTCGCCCAGACCGGAATCCAATCCCTGATCGAATCCCGCCAATAAGGGCTGCGCTTCCTGGGGCAGCCACTTGCCCAGCATATCGGCCGACTGGTCACGGACAATCACCAATTTGTCACTCACCCTAAACCAGGTCTCCAGGGCCAGCTGAGCCCGAGGCTCGATCTCCTCCATGACCTGGAGAATCGTCGCCTGCTGCCATGCCATGCTGCGCACGTTCTGTGCCCAGCGGTGGATGGACTCGAACGCGGCCTCCGATGAGGCCACACCAGGGTCAACGGTCGGCCCGCGGCCCAACAGCCGCTGGCCCAGGGAGGCTGTGGTTTGGCTCACCGCCGGAGCGTCACGCTGGATATCAGACAGCGCGTCCTCGTTGACCTGCACACTCCCCTCCTGCCGCTGCCAGAGCGGAGGCCCTGACAATTCAAAGCCCCCTTGGGCGCGATGAGATTCCAGCGCCCGTTGCACTGATGGGCCCAGAATCGACCAGCTGAAAAGGGACACTGGCCCTTCGGGAATGGCCGCGGTCCAAAAAACGGACCGCAACTCGACAGAATTGGATGCCATCAAATCTCCATGAATCGCGTCACCGGCGGGTCGCCTGGCCCACCGGTGCTGTGGCTTTTTCCATTGTACCCCACATTGCGACGCGGGATGAAATCAGTTGCGCCATGGCCCTCTGCCGGGGTCAGTCAAAGGATTACATCACCACTCCCAGCTTACGACTCCGAACCATTCTCTGCCACGGCGTAGATAAGGGTGTCAGGATGCCAGTCCTTCCAGCCAAACCAGAAGGAGTTTGTCGAAGGCAGCCGCTCGAGCGACATCCCCGCCAATGAACCTTCGAAGGCCGATCCTGCCCAAGCATTCCAGCGACTGCCCGTCTCCCGGTCAACCAGGATGAAGTTTTCACCATCAGTCTGGTCCAACTCAAATGTCAGTGTTTTGCCATCCACACTGCTGGAAAAGGCTGAGGCCGTGCCCGTTTCTGCACGATATACCACAACGAGGGAAACCCCTGCCACCTGGTCATTGACGACCGGCCTATCACTCAGCTTTCTTAAGGGATAGAATACTGGCGTGTCATTGATCATCATGGCCAGCCCCCGTTCCTTACGTCCCAAACGAGTATCCTGCAACGTTTCTCCCAGTACGCCAGCACGGCTGTCACTGTAATAGCCGGTGTAGGCATCAAAGGACCCGGAAAATCCCTTGTCCAACGCCAACGTATCGGGGTGCATTGACTTCCATTGGCCCCATGTTGTCTGCAGCGCTGGCAGCGGTTCCAGTTTGGTGCCCGCCAGTTCCCCCTGCACCCCTTCGCCCAGGATCTGGCTCCACAGAGTGTCCGTTTCCCGGTCGTACATGACCAGCACATTCATGATCAATTTGCCGCTGACACCGAAGTTGAGCGGGGCTGGCTGGCCTGCCACATCCCGGGCATACACGATGCCCGTGAAGCAGAGAGGTCACCAGGTGACGGCGATTGGCCGCCCGCCCACCATATCGTTGACGATCTCGTGTCCGCTGAGGAATGGAATAGAGTAAGCTCGTGCATCGCCGTCCAGTTCCACACCGATGACCAGCTCGCCAGACAGATACTGTTCATCAGCCTCATCACCGGAGACGAATTCCGGCTCGAACACCGCTGGAATGGCATCTCTTGGTAAAAGTGTGATGATTTCGTAATCTGGCCGGGTGCTCTCCGACTCTGGTATCTGCTTATCAGAGACAGCCGGTGGATCAACGGCTGCCCCGGACTCGCCCGATTCCTTGACGCGCGGTTCGGTGATAGCCCTGTTGTCGCTGGTGGCCGAGCCGCTGCTACAGGCCGCCAGGAGAAAAAGGGCTATCAATATCACGACAATACCCAGGTACCGCTTTGAATGCATAGCTCACCTCGTTTTATTTGACTCGCACCACCATTGTAGAACAGCATCCTCCTTCCTGCATGTAAACCGCCCTACGTTTGACCGGATCGATTTCCACATTGCGGTCGACGTGGGGTATATTGACGCGAATCATGACACGAACCGCTACGCCGCCCCGCAACAGGAACTTCCGGCTCCCGACAACCTTTTTCCGGACCAGGTACCCGGACCTGGGTTTCTGGCTCAGTTTTCTGTTGCTGAATTTCCTGCTGTTTGCCCCCCTGTACCTGTTGAACCGGGAGATCACAAACTTCCTCCCCCTGCCCAACCTTGCCGATCAGAACCCGCTCCAGGCAGCCAGGCATGTAGCAGTGTGGCGCAACAACCTGGATATCTTTCGCCTCAATCTGGAATTGCTGCTGCTGGTCTCGCTGGTGGTTGTCCTGACCCGGGCAGAGCGGGCAGGGCCAAGCAGGTTCTTCCGGATTCTCCTGGTGTTTGTTTACCTTGCTGCGCTCATCTACGCCGTGTATGAGAGTGTCACCCTCTCCCTCTACCAGGTCGACCCGGTCTTTTTCAACCAGTTCAAACTTGCCATCGACGGCCTTCGATTGGTTTCGCGCCATCTCCATGTATCCCTCGGATTCTATGCCATTGCTACTGTTGCTGTTGTTGCATTGATATTCCTCGTCGTCAGAACCATAGGTTTCATGCTCAACGAGTCCCGGTTACAGAGCCTGAGCAAATGGTCCCTTGCCGGGCTGTCGGTCCTGGTTGTGCTGACGGTAGCCTTTGCAGGGCGCTACCGGGCCGATCTGGCCAGCCCCAAAATGGCGATCAACAGTCTGGTCTCCAAGCTTCAGACCAATATTATCCTCTCGCTGCAGGAGCAGCGGAAGATCGCCGCAATGGATCCATCCACCATCGGGGCCACTTACGACTATTCGGGACATGACCTGATCGAAAAGCCCAACATCTACCTGATATTCGTCGAGTCCTACGGCAGCGTGCTCTACAAGCGGGACTGGTTCCGCGACGCCTATCGCGCGTTGTTGCCTGAGCTGGACAACGAGTTCAAGGATCATGGCTGGCATGTGACCAGTGCCCTGAGCGAGGCACCAACCTGGGGTGGGGGCTCCTGGATGTCATATACCAGCGCCCTTTTTGGCCTGCGCATCGAGACCCACCCCCAATACCTGAGCCTGCAGGATCTCTACCAGGACCGCGATTATCCTGATCTGGCGCGGACGCTGCAGGATCAGGGGTACCGCTACGTCCATGTCTCCTCCATCAGTACCGAACTTCGGGAAGAACAGTGGCAAAAGCACACCAATTTCTACGGCGTGGATGAGTGGCTTCGCTTTGAGGATATGGACTACGGTGGTGCTACCTATGGCTGGGGTCCGGCGCCTCCCGACCAATACGTGCTGAACCATGCCTATTACAACCTGGTGCGCAACGCGGTTCAGCCGATCCTTCTCTTCTTTATCACCCAGAACTCCCACTACCCCTGGACGCCCCTGCCCGAGCTGGCCACCGATTGGCGTTCTATCGATGATGGCAGCGGGCAGGAACTATCAGCACCCGCACCAGGGTCCGTTCCCTTGCCCGCCTTGCGAAAGCACTATCTACGCAGCATCGAATACGAGCTCATATCCCTGACCGATTTCATCCTGGAATCCGGCGACGACCAGGCCATCTACGTCCTGATCGGCGACCATCAGCCGCAGCAGGTGTCGCGGCACAACGACGGATTCGACACACCTGTACACATCGTCAGCAAGAATCCTGCACTGATCAACGCGTTTGCACGATATGGGTTTGAGCCAGGTTTGACAGTATCGAACCTGATGCCTACAATCCGCCACGAGGGTTTTTACTCCATGTTCATGCGAGTTCTGCTGACAGAGTACGGACAGGGCACCCGAAAATTGCCCCCATATCTACCAGATGGCCTCATTCTGGAGAACGAGACGAGATTGAACTGACGTACGAAGTTGTAGTGTAGAAACATAGGAGATTTGAACGTGTACCGAGAAATGAACCTGTATCAGCTGACCCCCCTTGTCGTTGTCTTCGCAATGCTATTTGCAGCTTGTACACCTGCACCGGCATCCGTTACGCCCGCCGATCCAACCGCCACGACCGCCCCGGCTGCAGAACCAGCCGCCGCGGCTGAACCAGCCAGCGGCATGCGCACCTTTACGGTAGTGCCGGAAGAATCCAAGGCCTCCTATCTGGTAGACGAGCAGTTCTTGGAAAGTGCCCTTGAGAAACTGGGAATCCAGGCGGGCGATGTGGATGTAGTGGGAAGTACCCAACAGATCGAAGGACAGCTCCAGCTCAACCTGGAGGAGCTGTCCGCCCCTCTGGGAGAAAATCGTTTTTCAGTGAACCTGACGGGGTTGAGCACAGACCAGCGCCGGCGCGATGGCTGGATACAGGACAAGGGTCCCCAATTCAGCAAATTCCCATCTGCTGAATTCACGGCAACCGCCATAGAAGGAGCTCCGGACAGTTACCAGGAGGGCCAGGAAGTCACATTCACTTTGTCCGGTGATCTCACCATTCGGGATATCAGCCAGCCTGTAAGTTTCGACGTCACGGCATCGTTGGATGGCGATACACTCGACGGCATTGCCACCACGCGGCTCCTGATGTCCGATTTCGGCATCACCCCTCCCAACTTCGCCGGTACCCTGACCGTAGCTGACGAGTTCGGTATCGAAATTCAGCTCACAGCGCGGGAGAAATAACACCCCGAAAGTCAGCTTCTTGCCCAGTGTGCAAGAAGCTGAGCCACGAACCTGACAGAGATGTACCGCAAATCTGAATGAACCGCAGCACTGTCCTGAGCGGTGTCCCCAGCGCGTCGAGGGGCGCAACCGAAGTGTGGACGCAGATCAATCCAAGATAGAATCAGCGAGAATCTGCGCCGGAGGTCTGCGTAAATCAGCGGTGAAAGGAAAACAACACAACCGCAAGATCAACGCAGATAGACGCTGATCAATCCAAAAAGATCAGAGAGATCAGCGAGAATCTGCGCCGGAGGTCTGCGTAAATCAGCGGTGAAATCAGAGAAAAATCATAACCGCTGATAAACGCCGATAAACGCTGATCAGATATCAGAAAAGATCAGAGAGAATCTGTGCCGAAGGTCTGCGTAATCGGCGTTCCTCTGACTTGTCCAGGTCAGGAGCCCATGTCAAATAACAATCATTGGACCACAGAGAACATTCCCGATCAGACTGGCCGCGTCGCCATCGTGACCGGCGCCAACAGCGGTCTTGGCTTTGAGACATCCAAGGCCCTGGCCGCCAAAGGCGCCGCGGTCATCATGGCCTGTCGCAATGTAGAAAAAGGCAATGCCGCGGCCGAAAAGATACGTGGGGAGAATCCTTCTGGCAACGTTCAAGTCATGCAACTCGACCTGGCCGATCTGGACTCGATCCAGCGCTTCGCCGGAGCGTTCCCCGACACTTTCGACCGACTCGACCTGCTGACCAACAACGCCGGCGTGATGGCAATCCCTCAAGCTCAAACCGCCAACGGCTTTGAGATGCAGTTCGGCACCAACCACCTGGGTCACTTCGCCCTCACCAGTTTGCTGATCGGGCAATTGCTGGAGACATCGCCGAACGGCCGGGTTGTGACCGTCAGCAGCAATACTCACCGCATTGGCAACATCGATCTCGCCAACCTCAATGCGGAAAAGTCTTACTCCCGATGGCATGCCTACGGGCTAAGCAAACTGGCTAACCTGCTCTTCGCCTACGAGCTTCAAAGGAAACTGCAGGCTGCCGGTAGCTCTGTGATTAGCGTAGCTGCCCACCCGGGCTACTCGTCAACCAACCTGCAAGGCAATTCCGGTATCTTCAGTATGCTGAATCCGATCCTGGCCCAGAGTCAGGAGATGGGCGCCCTGCCTTCCCTGTACGCTGCCACGGAACCAGAAGTGAACGGTGGCGATTACATCGGTCCCAGTGGATTCATGGAGCAGCGCGGCTATCCCAGGAAGGTGAAGTCCAGCGACCGTTCCTACGATGAAGCCACCGCTGCCAGGCTGTGGCAGGTCTCGGAGAAACTGACGGGCGCGAACTTCCCTGTTTAGCAGGGAGACCCTGCCCCTACTTTCAGCCAGGAGGCCATCCCATCTGCCTGCCGCCCAGGATGTGCCCGTGCAGATGGTGGACCGCCATGCCGCCATCCTTGCCGGTATTGAATACCAGGCGAAAGCCAGACTCGGCAATCCCCTCCGACTGCGCGATCTGGGACACGACGCTCATGAGATGACCGAGGGTCTCCGCGTTTGAGTTGTCGACAGCACCCAGGGAGGAGATATGCTCGTTGGGCACCAGCAGGACGTGCACCGGGGCCTGAGGATCGATGTCCCGGAATGCGGTAACTTGTTCGTCCTGATAAACAATGTCCGCCGGGATCTCGCCCGTCACGATCTTGCAGAAGATACAATCCTGTGTCATCGTTTTGTCCTCGTCAAAAGATACTGGTTATTTACGGTCCACAAGCCCAGCCTCGATCACCGTCCCGTTCACGGCATGGAGCCTGGCCATTTCGATCTTGTTCTCCAGATTCATTCCTGAAGGCGCCACCGTCTCGACCCGCAGGTAGTTGTCGGTGAGCCCGCGCCAGACGGGATCGGTGCCCCCGTTGACGAACTCGTGGCTTTCCCACAGGACAGGCCGAACGGTGCCGAGAAAGCTTTCGCGCACAGATTGTGCGGACTGAAGCGCCAGCGCCTGCATCGACGCTACCCTCCGGCGTCGCTCCGCCACTGGAACCTGGTTGGAGAAGCCGGCCGCGGCCGTGCCCTGCCGGGCCGAGTAGGGAAAAACATGGATATGGGCAAACCGCATGTCGGCAGCGAATCGACAGCTTTCCTCGAAATCCGCTTCGGTCTCGCCGGGGAAGCCGACGATCAGATCGGTGGTGATGACCAGACCGGGGATGCGAGCGCGGGCCACGTCGACCAGTTGACGAAAGTCCTCGGTTCGGTTGCGGCGGGCCATGCGCTTCAGGGTACGATCACATCCGGCCTGCAGCGGCAGATGAAGATGGGCGCACAGGCGTCCCCCGCTTTCAGACCAGAGATCGAAAAAGTTGGCCTCCAGGTCCCACAGCTCCAGCGAACTGAGGCGAAGACGGGGCAGATCGCTGCGGGAGAGGATGGCTCGGGTCAGTTCATGCAAGTTGGTCCCCAGATCCCTGCCATATCCCCCAAGGTGAACCCCAGTCAACACCGCTTCCTGGTAACCCTCAGCCCCAAGCCGTTGGATATCGGCAACGATATCACCAACCCGGCGGCTGCGTTCCTGGCCTCGAGCCACCGTCACGATACAGAAGGTGCAGCTGTTGTTGCAACCATCCTGTACCTTGACAAACGCCCTGGTACGCACCGAAGGTTGAGCGGATGCTTCCGGCGCCAGTCTGCGCCAGCGCTCGCCATCCAGTTCACCAGACCAGGGCTGCAGCAACTCATCGAGGTTCTCTTTTTGCTGGTTGTCCACCACCAGGTGGACATTGGGCAAGCTCACCACGGTCTCCGGAGCGAGAGTCGCGTAACAGCCCGTTACCGCCAGGCGCGCTGATGGGTTGTGTCGGGCCAGTCTGCGGGCCATCTGGCGGGATTTGCGGGCAGCTTCGGCCGTTACGGTGCAGGTGTTCAGAACACAGACGTCTGCCGCTTCGGGCGTTGCCACCAAAAAATGACCTGCAGCCTGCAATTGGCGGCCCAGGGTTTCCATTTCGCTGAAGTTGAGGCGGCAGCCCAGTGTATCCAGGTAGATATTCATCGAAAATCAAGCATACCATGTGCAAAGAGGCGTGTCAAAGTGCACTTGACGTGATCGGCGTAGTTCCGGTATGATGGCGCCATGGCAAAAAAGCGCGGAGCTGGCCGGTCCAGTTCAAAAGGATCCCAGCAAGCCAGAGAGGATGTTTTGCGAAAACTACAGCGATGGCTATTGCTCTCGCTGTTTGTGGTTATTGCCCTTGTCGTATTGATCGTGTGGTTTGGTGGTGATGATGGGAGAACTGCCCAGTGGCTTGAGGATTGGCAACGCCGTCCGGCTGATATGATGACTATGCATAAACGTCGAATCGGCATCATTGTCGGCCACATGGACTACGACAGTGGCGCACTCTGCCCCGACGGGCTGACTGAAGCAGAGACCGTCAATGAAATCGCAGGCCAGGTCGAAAAAAGATTGACCCAGGTTGGCGCTCAAGTAGATATCCTGGCTGAATATGACGACGCTCTCAACGGCTACACCGCGGATGCACTGGTATCGATCCACGCCGACTCGTGTCTGGATCGCAGTGGCTTCAAGGTTGCTCGTTCGGAAACAAGCCTGTCTCCTGATGTGGAAGACCGGCTGGTCTCCTGCCTCATTGATGAGTACCAACAGGCCACAGAATTAGCCTTCGATCCCCATACGATCACCGAAGATATGACCGGCTACCATGCCTTCAACCGGGTGGACGATGAGACGCCGGCAGCCATCATCGAGGTAGGCTTTTTGGGAGGAGACCGGCAGCTCCTGACCGAGCAACCGGAGATTCCTGCCCAGGGAATCGCCAACGGCATCATTTGTTTTCTGAGGGATCCGTGACTGTCGGCTTCCAGAAGAGGGCAGACGGGGACACGGCGATGGGGCGACACGGCGACTTTGTGACAGGAGGAAAGAGCGACGCGGCGAGGGGGGACACGGAGACACGGCGACTTTGTGACAGGAGGAAAGAGCGACGCGGCGAGGGGGGACACGGAGACACGGCGACTTTGTGACAGGAGGAAAGAGCGACGCGGCGGTCGGCGGTCCTCGGTCGGCAAACATCATTTACTCAGAGAGAATCGTTTCGTAGAAATCCTGCATGGCCGCCACGTGGTGTTCAACATCAAAGCGCCGGGCGGTGAGTCGCCCTGAGGAAGCAAGCTCTTTACGTCTACGAGAATCGCCCACTAAATCCGCCATAGCATCCGCCAGTGCCTGCGGATCTCCAGGTGGCACCAGCAGCCCATCCACCCCATCGCTTACAATCTCGGTCGCGCCGCCCTCTCGACTGGCAATCACCGGCTTGCCTGCTGCCATCCCCTCGATGATGACCCTCCCGAAGGGCTCCGGTTCTACCGAACAGTGCACCAGCAGGTCGAGTCCCGCCATGACTTGAGGAATATCCGGCCTGAATCCCAGCATGTGTACCCTGTCCCCAATGCCAAGCTTGTCAGCCAGGTCCCGCACCCTCGCCGCATAGCCAGCCCCTTCCACCTGGCTGCCTTCGCCAACGATCACCCCATGCAGATTGGGAAAACGTTCGGCCAACAAGGCCACCGCTTCGACGAAGATGTCCTGTCCTTTCCAGGGAACAATTCGTCCCACGACCCCTGCCAGCAAGGAATCGCCATCCGATCCCAATTCCTCGCGCAACCTGTTTCTGTTGTGCTCCTGTTGGAAAAGGGCTACATCGACCCCATTGGGAATAACCCGATGGCGGGGAGGATTGGAAATCGCAGACAGTTGAGTGTCTGCCACTGCCTGTGAAATGAACACCAATCCCTGGAGTCTGGGAACAAGCCAGCGGTCGTCATCGCTTGTGGGCGGGACGAATGAGCGAGGGTGGGCAATGACTGGCACGCCGGACAGCCGGCTGGCGATGATGCCATGGCGCACAAGAGGAACGGCGTCGTTCAGATGAACCAGATCGGGCTGGAAACGATCGATGGCCCGGCGAAGGTCGCGAGCCACCGGCAGGATATCCCGGGAAAGCCGTCTCAAGCCACCCAGCGTATGCCAAAGACGAGCACGCTGGCCGCCCTCCCTCATGGCCGCACCAACGCCGCCAGAACGAACCTGCTCGACCATGCTCCCTGAAGAGATCTCCCATTGAGGTGTCCGCACCCGCGCTACCTGAATCCCCGTTTGCTCGAAGAGACCGAAGTGGTTCTGTTGGGAGAGCACCACACCAGGCTGATAGAGGTTTCGATCCAGATGGGCCACCAGCGCATGCAGGCTCATATTCGAGCCGCCTGGGCTGGGACACAGGTCGATATAGAGGACGCGACGCATGGCGGGGGCTACTAACTTCCGACAGATTTGGTGGGATTCATGAATTCCAACAGCAACACAAGCACCAGTCCAAAGAGCAGGCTGACCAGGGTTGCCAGCAGAACAAGGCGCAGGGTTGTAGAGGAAGCCGGCGCACCCGGCAAGAAGGCTGGTTCAACCACCTGCAAAGATCCCACTTCCGAAATCTGCCTTTCCTTGAGGCGAGCCTCGGCCGCCTTGGCTCGCAAGAAGTCATAGTTGGCTTCGGAATTAACCACATCGGAAACCAAGTCCTGATAGTCACTGCTCAAACTAATGAGCTGAGACAAGTCAGCTGTACGCTGGCTGATAAGGCTGTCTTGTTGAGTCGCCACAGCCCGTTGGGCCGCAGCATTGGCCAATTGTGTCTGGGCCGTAGCCTGATGGCCCCGGGCCTGGTTCTGAAGAAAGACAGTCTGCTCCTTCAGCGCATCGATCTCACTGAGCGCCTCTTGCGACAATGTTTCAGGCGGGACTTCGCCATCCTCGCCTGCCGGCTGCGTCAAGAGCAATTCACCGAGATCTCTCTCTGCCACCTCCAGGTCGGCCAGCGCAGCATCCGCGAAACCTTGCCACTGAGCCGCCAGTTCCTCGGCGCGATCAGCCTCCACCTGAGCAGCATCCCGCTCAAGTTGCAATCCCCGCAGCAGATCTTGCACTGCGTTGATCTCCCGGGGCAGATCGCCGACATTGTGCTCCAGTTGAAATTGCAAAAGAGCATTCTGAGCTGCTGTCAACTCTTGGCCCTGGATATCCAGTTCGGTGGCGATGAACTTACCGGTGGCAGCCGCTGGCCGGGCGCGCAGGGTGTTCTGGTGTTCGAGCGCATTTTCCACATGCCGTGTCAGGGTCTCAAAAGCCTCCTCTGAGGAATCCGCCTCATAGACAACCGATACAAACTCACCAGAAGCACTGATTGTGAGGTTGTCGATCAGGTCGGAAGCGCTCATATCCAGACCCAGGTCATCGATGGTCCGCCAGGCAATCAACGGGCTCTGGAGGACATCGCTGAAGTTGTTCTGGACCAGAAAGATCTGCTCATCAGCGCCCAGAGTCCCCAGACGGGTATAGAGGGTAACTTCCTGCTGATCCAACGCGAAGGCCTGCAGGCGCAGCGAGGAACGGTAGATCGACGGCGCGCCCAAGGAGGCAATCAACGTTACTGCGATCGCACCGGCCATGAGCAAAGCGATGATCCACCATCGACGGCGCAAGATCGCCCAGAAAGAAGATCCGGATGATTCGGTTATCCTATCGTTTTTTGCGATTTTTTCGTTTTCCATGGTTCGATTTTCTTTGCCGCTCACGTCGCATTCAGCGCATCGGCCTGGCGCAGCCGCGCCACAAGTTTTTGCCCTTCTTGTCGCACTTCACGGTCCCGCCACCAGGTCAGCGCGCCGTAGATCAACACGATCGTCAGGCCACCGGCTGCCAGGGCAAGAACATCCCACAATCCGGTGGAAAGAAGCCATTTCTCAATCGCCAGCCCCAGACCGCCGGCGATCAACGCATACACTGCGATTGGTGCCGTCAAACGAAGGTAGGTAATCATGCGTCCATCGATAATGCGGTTGACAAGATTCGCTGAGATGAAAAAGTCGACGATGGCGACTCCAGTTGACAACCAGCAGACTCCGACCAAGCCACCCAGACGAATTGCCGGATAGAGCAATACCGCCATGGTAACCAGACGCCAGGCGGCGATTCCCGTCAACCACTGGGGCTTGCCTCCAGCCTGAAAGATTGTTCCCATGTTGGCTGCCACCGAGCGAATCAGGCCATAAATGGCCAGAATTTGGATCGGTACGATAGCCGGTGCCCACTTATCCGTGAGTACGATGTGGACAAAATCGTGGGCAAACAGGATAGTCGCGATCGCCACCGGAAACGCCAGAAGGGAAACGTAGCGAACCAGGCGAAAGAAGGCATTGCGCATCCGCGCAACGTCACCTCGGAGCTTGGTGAATGCGGGAAAGGTCACTCGCGTCACCAGTCGCGTGATGTTTGTGGCGGGCAAATTGGATACCTTATAGGCCAGATTGTACTGTCCCAACGTTTCCTGTCCGAGCATTCGACCAACAAACAGATCGTCGATATTGGTGATGCCGAAAATGAGGACCTGGCTGGCGGCGATATGTTTGCCGTAACCGAAAAGTTCCAGAAAGACTTTCCTGTGGAATCCCCACTTGGGGCGCCAGGAGGAAACCCGATATGCCAGCACGGCACTCAACGCCATGCCAAATACCTGCCCCCAGACCAGGGCCCAAACGCCCCATCCCAAAAGGGCCAGAATCAGGGCCATGAAATTGCCGCCAACCCCTGCTGCGAATTCTGGCATCACCTTCCGCCGGAAATCCAATTCCTTGGAGAGCAGCACCAGAGGAACTCGGCTGACACTGCTGATCACAATCGTCAGCGCCAACACACGCAGAACAGGGGTAACCTCGGGGGATCGAAAGAAGAGGGCCACCAATGGGGCTGCCAGGAACACAATGCCATACAAGACGAGGCTGCTGGCGATAATCGTCCAATGGGCTGTGGTTGCCGCGGTATCCACATCCTCCTCGCGGTAGATCAGGGCCGCGCCAAAGCCCAATTCCTGGAGAAACACCATCGAGTTGATCGCCAGCGTTGCTATGGCAAGCAGGCCAAAATCCTCCGGTGCCAGGAGCCGGGCCAGCAAAATCGTAACTGCGAATCCCAGGGTGCGGCCGGCGAGCATGGCACCGCCTTCCCAGAAAATACCGTGGGACACCTTTTTCCGCAATGACATCTAGAAGCCAAAGCCTTTGGCAACAATAGAAAAGGAGTTGAATTCCAACGCTACTGTTCTTTCCTTCCGACGATGATCAAATCCCTGGCAAACAGGGTTGGCCTGAGACGAGCCAAGCTTTCATACACGCGGGCGGAGGTGTTCCTGCGTAGCCAGTTCGGGTATAAACCCTCTACCCACAGGCTCGCGCTGCCACCGACATGTTCAAGGACAACACCTCTTTCTTTCAGCAACGCCCGCAGTTCATGCAGGGTGAAGAATCGCAAATGCAGCCAATCGGTTGGGGTGTGTTCCACGATCGGGAACCGACCTCGCAGCAACCACCAACGCACGCGCCAATGGGCCGTGTTTGGCACGCACATGATCAACCGGCCGTTTCCTCCTCTTAACACCCTTACCGATTCGTCCAGATAGTGGGCATAATCGACTCTATGTTCGATTTGAGAGTCTGTGACCACCACGTCAAAAGAGCCATCGGAGAACGGCAGCGGCCCGCTATCCACATTGACCTGATGGGTCGTTATACCCCGAGCGCGCGATCGCCTGACGGCCTCAGCCGAAAGATCGGTACCTTCCACATCAGCGCCCATCTGAACCATGCGGGCAGCCAATACCCCAGGGCCACAGTCCACCTGTAACACCCGATCACCCGCTCCAATGTGCTCAAGAAGAAGTCGCTGGCGCCGTTTGTCAAAGGTGTCACCCTGGTGCTGCCAATAGTCATCGTAGAAAGCTTCGAAGTCCATAGAACACCCTACGGAGACTGCGAAAGCAACAACATGGGCAGATAGATGGATGGGTAATAATAGTCCCCAAAATCGACCTGGATAACGGACCCGTTGGTTATCCACACATCACGGCTGTTTTCGGTCGAGGACTCGTATTTGGGTGGATCGATTTCCTTTACAGTGACCTGACGGCCAGGCGTCAGGTCGGCGAACTCGAAATCTCCATCCGCTGTTGTAAAGCGCATCTCCTGTTGAACATTATTGTACCACAGGCTCACCTCAACACCCTGTAATCCCGGTTCACCAGCTTCACGGTGCCCGTTCCGGTTGCTGTCTTGCCATACCACCCCGGTGATGCTGCCAAAGCTTGGCGTCGCCGTCGGCGTTGTTGTCGGTGTGATTGTATTGGTCGGGGTCGGCGTATGGGTGAACGTCGCCGTCGCCGTTGCGGTCGGGGTCGGGGTGTGGGTGAAGGTCGCCGTCGCAGTGGGTGTATTGGTCGGGGTCGGCGATGGCGTATAGGTAGGCGTCGCCGTAGGGGTTGGCGTCCGGGTCGGCGTATTGGTGGAAGTCGGCGTGGGCGTCGCTAACGGATAGACGAGCAATAGCTTGGGGCGCTTGCTGACAGTGTTATATTCGCTGCTGGCCACATCATACTGCACCGCCGGATCGTCCCCTCGTAGGACGAGACCGTAGTTCTCAGCGGGATCGGCCAGCCAGCTGGACACGGCTCCCGTCACATCAAACCCGAGACGCAACCCCTCACCTTTGAATAATCGTCCGTCCACCGGCGAAGCTTGCCGATCGTCGGGCACGCCATTGGCTCCAGCCTGACTCCACGATTGGCTTGCCGAAGCCCTGTACCAGGTAGCCGCCCCTTCATTCCAGGCCCGATTGAGCTGGAAGGCCTCAAAAAAGGATTCGTTGCCATTGCCATCGGCCAGCACATCCAGGCTGAGTGCAGCACCCCGAACCCCGGTGCTCAGGGCAACCGGTGGCACACTGCTGAGGTCGAAACGTAACAAGCTGTTGAACGTATTGGGGGAACGCAGTTTGATTCTTGAGTCGGATCCATAGTTGTTTGTCGGCCCCCACAGGCTAAGATACGTGTCGGTCGCGCCGGCATACCCGGCGACCCCCTCCTGCAGGGTAACCGTCGCCAGCGGGACCGGCGACTGCCCGGGATAGATAATCAAACGATGGGTACCGGCTCCCAACGAGATGGGCAGCTTACCATCGACCAGATCATAGCTCTGAGCGCTGAATTCAGCCTCGTCCACCGCCAGGTCCTCGACCACGTATTGTGAATAAGGCGACATCCCCAGCGATACCACGTCCACCTCAAGGTCGACTCCATAGCGGTCGACCACGGTCAGGGTGATCCGATTCCCTGAACCGGCAGTGCCCTCAACTTCGCTCCAGCGCTCCTGGTCGCCGTTCTGATTCAGGGTCACCCACCAAATGGTCGTCGATGTGTCGGTAATCGCGTCGATCTCGAGAGCAGGTGTGCCCAGTTGAAATTGGCTGAGCCACTGGAGGATGCCCTCGTTTCCCCCGGGCACCGGGGTTCCGTGATCCCCGACAAAGGTTGTCAACACAACCGGTGCCCCCGGTTCGTGGGAGAGAATAGTGTCCACCATATCCTGGGAATGGTGGGGCAGAACCGTCGTATCATCGATGCCATGATAGACTCGTAATGGCGTAGAAGCGAGATTACGAGCGAAGGTAACCGGTGAGCGGCGCTCATATTCGAACCAGGTGTTACTTTCGGGCGGGCCGCCACATTCCTGGCTGATGAGGTTCTGCCGCCAGACCGGCGACTCGTAGTACCAGTCGAACAGGTCGGTCGGGCCTTTTTCGTCCACCACCGCTGCAAACAGCCCGGGATTCTTGGCAGCCGTGACCAGCGCGATCTGTCCACCCATGGACAAACCGGTCATAGTGATCCGTGTGGAATCCACATTGTAGTGGTCCTTCATATATTGGATGGTATCCAGAATGTCGTGCTGGCTGGCCCGCGAGGCCAGAGGATGATCGTAGGGGGGCCAGGGATAAGGATCCCGCTCGCCGTGCATGTCCGGGGCGGCCAGTAGCCAACCGGCATCGTTGGCCTCCTCGGCGTAATCGGCCAGGGCATCCCAGCGGTCTGCGCCCCAGCCGTGAACCGCAATCAGCAAGGGGGTTGGCTGCCAGGACTGGTAATCGATCGGGACCTGCAATATTGCCGGTTGTTCGCTGCCATCATAGCTACTGCTAAAGGTAAAATCGACAATCTCAGTGGCAATCAGGTCTGGCCCCTCGAGAACCAGATGCACATTCGTCATGCCCCATTCATCCAGCAGCCCGCTGGGACGTTCACCAGCTTCGATGCGGACTCGATTGGCTCCTCGTCTCAAGATTGAGGGGTCGATCTCCCACTCCTTGGTTGCGCCGGGAAAGGGGGTGCAATAGGTCCCATTGGTAGCGGCACCATCGATAATGCTCTGCCCGATCAGGACGTCGTTGACATAGATGTCATTGTGCCAGCCAACGTTGAATTCGTCCCCTACCAATTTGGCGCTGCTAACACTTCCCTGCCAGACCAAATACAGGTCCGCTTCCGGCTCGTCAACCTCAGGTCCGTAGCCAGCGGACATGCAACCCGACTGTGTGGAAGATATTTGCGCCAGGGAAGTCATCTCTGGCGAGGAACTCATGGCATAGGCATGGTCAAATGCTGTGCCTCTGCTGTTCACGGCGACAGCCGAAAGCGCGGCAACAGCAGCGATCACCGATACCATGGCGAAAATCAATCCACCACGGAAACTCATCCTCGTCAGTCCGCTTCTGCGACTGCGCAAGTGATGACTCCTGGACATCGAACCGGGCGCCAGTGGCGCCCGTTTTTGGCCTGTGCTATTCTCAGCTTTGCGCACAATACCCTTTCTCTTCACACGTATCTCAATCCACGCTCTGCAAATAACACCAGGTTACCCCTGGTGCACACTGGCTCGTCATTATACTCGAAAGGGATGGCTTAGCCAATCCCAATCTGCACCAACCCATTCTGTCACAGTCAGATGAAGCCTTTATGAAAACCACACCGGAAATCCATGACGAAACTGTCATACTACCCTGACACGAAGATGGGCGCCGGATTCCAATCAGCTCCGGCGCCCACTATTCATAGACGTACGGTCAACCCACCGCTTCCTCTCGCCAGAGACGTAATACGAGGCGAAAGATGTCTGTATCGGTGACAATCCCGACCAATCGGCGATGGTCGGGCCTGCTTTTGGCCGCCACCACGGGCAGCCCACCGATTTTGTGGGTCAGCATCAGCTCAATCGCGTCTGCCAGGCTGGTGCCCGGTGTGACCACAACCGGATCGCGCGTCATCGATTCCCAGACGGTTAGCCAGTCCTCATCGGCGTCCGGTGCATAGGGATTAGGAACAGAAGCGGCTTCAACCGATGTCGCCTCACGCACATCGCCCCAACTCAGGATCCCTACCAGATTCTCTTCCTCGTCAAGAACCGGCAGCCGTCGCACCTGTTGCTCTTCCATGAGCGACTGCGCTTCTTCCAACGATGCCAGGACATCGATGACGACGACTTCTTCTGTCATCACATCGCCAACCGTACGGTGCATAGAAACTCCCTTTCCAGGGGAAATATCCACTGGCAAGCCGCAACCGGCGGCTGTGGAATAGAATGCGCCGGCGCAACGACACATAGTGTATTTTATATGCACCACTGGCAGCCGTCAAGCGGAATAGGCAGGAGCCCGCAGCCGTCACGCTGATAGCGTGGCCTGCGATCTGTCAGTTAAGCGAAGCCAAACATCCTACGCCGGCACCAGGTGCTCCTTCAGCACGGTTCCCAAGCGCCGGATTCCCTGCTCGATCTGATCAGGCTGGGCATTGGAGAAGTTCAAGCGCATTGTATTGTTGCCCTTGTCACCCGGATCAAAGGCAGAGCCTGGCACAAAAGCCACACGGTGGCGGCCAACAGCATCCTCTAACAGTTCGGCTGCATCCAGTCCATCAGGCAACTGCACCCACAGGAACAGCCCACCGTCAGGTTTGGTCCATGTCACCTCCTCAGGAAAGTAACCTTCCATTGCTTCTAACATGACATCCCGCCGAAAGGCATAAACCTCCCGAATCTTGCTGACGTGCTCATCGAGAAAACCATCCCTGGCCACCTCAAAGGCAATAATCTGATTAAACGTGCTGGTATGCAGATCCATGCCTTGTTTGACCTGAACGCAACGTTGGACGACATCGACCGGAGCAACGATCCAACCGAGTCGCAGGCCTGGTGCCAGAGTCTTGCTGAACGTGCTGGTGTAGATGACGTTGCCGGCAAAAAAGCCCTGACCGTTGACAGCGCGGCCCTCCAGATGATCATAGTCCAGCACCACCAGGGGCGGTATGTGATCTCCGCTGTAACGCAGTTGACCATAAGGGTCATCTTCGACGATGGGAATCCCATGATCATCGGCCATTCGGACAAGTTGAAGCCGCCGCTCCAACGCCAGAGTCACACCGCTGGGATTCTGGAAGTTGGGCAGCACATACATGAACTTCGGGCCGGCACGCAGGGCATCGGCCAACAGATCAGTTCGCATCCCCAATTGGTCCACCGGCACAGTGACATAGCGCGCCTGATAACTGCGCCACGCCTGCAGCGCTCCCAAATAGGTCGGGTTCTCGGTAAGTATCTTATCGCCAGGGTTGACAAGCAGCTTGCCAATCAGGTCCAATGCCTGTTGCGAGCCAGATGTGATGAGAACATTGTCTTCCCTGGCCTTGATGCCATAGCGCGACATCCGATCGACAACAAAACGACGCAGTGGCAAATACCCCTCGGTAGCGCTGTATTGAAGGGCCTTCGGCCCATGTTCTCGAAGAACCTTGTCGGCAGCCTGCCGAAACCTTTCGACCGGAAACAACTCGGGCGCTGGAAGCCCGCCGGCGAAGGATATCACATCTGCCAGTTCCGTTAGCTTGAGCAGTTCACGGATGACCGAGCTTCCCATGCCCTCCGTTCGCAGTGCATATCGGTAATTCCACGGTGTTGTCATCGAAGATTCTCTCCTTGGAAGCCCGCCGCATCGCCCTAATACCTTCCCGGCTAACCCAGAAAGGGGGCTGCGCACAGCCTCGACTACTTCCTGTCCGTCCGCCGTCTTCTGACCGCCGACCGCCGCCGGAAGGCCACTGTTCACCGACCACTACCAGCGGTCTGTCGTCTTCTGACCACCGACCGAGGACCGCCGACCGCCGCCGGAAGACCACTGTTCACCGATCACTACCAGCCGTCTGTCGTCTTCTGACCACCGACCGAGGACCGCCGACTGCCGCCGGAAGACCACCGTTCACCGACCACTACCAGCGGTCCGTCGTCTGCCGTCTGTCGTCCGGTACGATCAGTTACGAAGTATTGCCAACGCGAACCAGCAGCACCGGGCAGGACGCGCCTTGCAGCACACGATCGGCTACGCTGCCATAGACCCAACGCGAGACACCACCCCGACCGTGGGTAGACATGACGATCAGATCCACATCCAGCGCCTCCGCATGATCGAGGATTACCTCTGCGACCGGCCCCTCGCTTGTCACGCTGCGCACTCGGTATCCCTCTTCTGCAAGCCTCGTGACAATGCGGTCAAGGTATTCGCCGGCATGCGCGCGCAGAGCCTCATGGTCTGAATCATAGCTTGCCAATACCATGTCCGGGGCTGCGATCGAGTATGGAGATACCACGACCCGCAACAGAACCAGCTCGGAATCAAACTGAGCTGCCATCCGCGTCGCATGGGTCAGGGCTAACTCCGCCCGATCCGATCCGTCCAGGGTTACCAGGATCCGCCGATACATGCAATTTCCTCCAGAATCTCAGGCGATAATCAGTTGTGCCACTTCTGCACCGCGGCACAACGCCCTCTTGTTGGGTTCCAGCCAACGCTGATGCCTTTGGGGAAGGTGGGATTCAAGCGCCGATTCTATCGCGTCAAGCGACAGCACGCCAGTCGCCTGCACCAGCGCGCCCAGGGTAACTACATTGGCCAAGCGAATATCGCCCGTCTCGTTTTCCAGGAGAGAGGCAGTCTCCTCGGCAGAGATGTCGTTGGCCGGAACCGGGATGACGCGCAGGTCAGTTCGGTAAACGGTCCGGTCGATCAGGGAACTGTTGTAGACCAACAATCCGCCGGGGCGCACCAGACTCTCATATTTCTGCAGCGAAGGCGCGTTCAGAGCAATTGCAGCCGATGGGTGTCTCACCAGAGGCGAGCCGATCGATTCGTCCGAGATCACGACGGTGCAGTGGGCGGTTCCACCGCGCATTTCCGGACCATAGGAGGGAATCCAGGTGACGTGTTTGCCCGAGTCCATCCCTGCATAGGCCAATAATTGTCCTGCAAACAGGGAACCCTGTCCACCAAACCCAGAGATGATGATTTCCTCGTGCATCAAACTATTTCCTTTCATTTGCCGTTCCGTCGCGATGAGCGACGCCTGGTCAGGGGAACAACCTGGTCAGCGACGCGATAGTCGCCGATGGGAAAGACCGGAACCATCTCGTCCTCGATCCAGCGCAACGCATCGGCTGGCTTGAGGCGCCAATTGGTCGGACACGAAGAAAGAACCTCCACAAGGCTCAGCCCCAGGCCCTCCATTTGAACCTGAAAGGCTGTCTTGATGGCTGCCTTGGTTTTGCGAATATTCGCCACATTGTGAACTGATCGGCGTACGACGTAGGCAGTCCCGGGTAAGGCAGCGATCAGTTCGGCAACTCGCATTGGTTGCCCGACGGAGGACACATCCCGACCGTAGGGACTCGACGTCGTCACCATGCCGGCCAACGTTGTCGGAGCCATTTGGCCACCGGTCATTCCGTAGTTGGCATTGTTGACGAAGATCACCGTAAGCTTCTCGCCTCGATTGGCCGCATGGATGATCTCATTGGTGCCTATGGCCGCCAGGTCGCCGTCACCCTGATAGGTGAATACTATCTTATCTGGCTGGATGCGCTTCAATCCAGTTGCCATGGCAGGCGCTCGACCGTGAGCCGCTTCGCAGCCATCGACATTGAAATAGGTGTAGGCGAATACAGCACATCCAACTGGCGCGACACACAGGGTGCGTTCGCGAATCTGCAATTCATCGATTACCTCGGCAATCAGCCGGTGGATCAAACCATGGGTACACCCGGGACAGTAGTGGGTGGGCACATCACTGAGTGCCGCTGGCCGCTCGTAGACCAGGTCCGCGCCATCTATTCCCGATGCGGCAATTCCATCTGGTAGAAAGGTCATATTACACCTCAGGTCCTGTAGCTATTTCAGTAACCGGTGCCGCACCATTGGCGCCTGTCTTGACGGCCGGTGTAACCTGAACGCCATTCCCGGCAGCCATGCTTGCAAGCTTGTCAATCTCCTGGCCAATCTCATCGGGCAACGGCACGACACCGCCCAATCGTCCCAAAAAGTGGACCGGTGCGCGACCGGCAACGGCAGCCCGGACGTCCAGCAGCATCTGGCCGGCATTCATTTCGACCACCAGTACCTGATCGACCGAGGACGCCAGCGCCTGCAAACGTTCTTCAGGAAAGGGCCAGAGACTGATAGGTCGGAAAAGGCCTGCCTTGAGTCCCTGGTTGCGAGCGGCCTTTACCACTGTCTTACAGATCCGGCCAACGGTTCCAAATGCGACAATCAGAATGTCGGCATCGTCGGTCATCACCTCTTCCCAGCGCTGCTCCCGTGCCTCCGCCTCCCGTAATCGTTCTTGTAGCCGCAGGTTGAGCTGCTCCAGCCTCTCGCTGCCCATGTAGAGGGAGCTTAGCACCCGGCGCTCCCTCCCTTTAGCGCCGCGCAGCGCCCAGGATGGACGGGCCGCTTCCGTCATGACTGGTCGAGGCTCGGGCAGTTCAACAGGCTCCATCATTTGTCCAATAGCACCATCGGCCAGAATGACCACCACTGTGCGATAGGCCTCCGCCAGAGCAAAAGCCTCGTAGGTGAGATCGACAGCCTCCTGTACGGTGGAGGGCGCCAGGACGATTGCGTGGTAGTCACCATGCCCCAGAGATTTGGTCATTTGAAAGTAATCACCCTGGCTTGGCTGGATGTTTCCCAGGCCAGGCCCGCCCCGCATGATGTCCACCAACACGATAGGCACCTCTGTGCCGGCAATGTAACTCAAACCCTCCATCATCAGGCTTACGCCAGGACTGGACGATGACGTCATGGTTCTGGCACCACCACAGGCGGCGCCATAGACCATGTTGATCGCTGCCAACTCGCTCTCTGCCTGTAAAAATACTCTTCCCTCATAGTTGGGTATCTCTCGAGCCATGTATTCCAGAAGCTCGGTCTGGGGAGTGATAGGATACCCGAAATAGGCTTCAACGCCAGCGCGTAGCGCTGCCTCAGCAATGGCTTCGTTGCCTTTCCAGAGCTCCTTTGCCATGGGTTGCCTCCTGAATCAAAAACGGCCTCAGAGACCGTCAGGCTGCCGCCAAAATCGGCTGGCGAGACGTCTTTGAGACCACTGGAAAACGATAGACAGTCATGACTGCATCAGGACAGATCATTGCACACAACGCGCAGCCTGTACACTTTCCCGCCGGATCGACCAGTTGAGCCGGGCGGTATCCCCGCGCGTTGAGGGATTCTGCCATGAGCAAAACATTTTGCGGACACACGGTCGTACACAACTCGCAGCCCTTGCATCCATCTGCGTCGATGACAACAGTTCCTTTAGCCATACGTATACCTCCACATCGGTGTGGGTTGCGGCAGCCATTGCCGCAAAGGATGTAATTCGCCACCGGGAACGATCGTCCTCGATCCTCTCCGGCGTTGCCAACCTTTTGTTAGTTCTGCGCCTCCTTCTCAAGGAGTACGATTAGAAAATCCAACAGGTTCGTCGTGGTGATGATGCCTACCAACTCGTCACCGTCAAGCACCGGCATGCCGCCAATCTTCAACTGACGCATCATTCTGGCGGCTACCAGCAAAGATGTGGACGACGTCACCGTTGCAGGATCGGGTGTCATGCAGGATTTGACCTTGACCGCATCCAGGATATAGTCGCTGTAACGCTTTTCCCTCAGGACCAGCGGCGAATCCATCGCCTGCCGAAGGTCTCGATCGGTCACAATGCCGAGCAGTTGGCCCTCCTGGACCACCGGCAGCCGGCGAAACCCGCCATCGCGTGTGAGAGAAAAAGCCTCGCCGATGGAGGCGTCCGGCGTGATGGAAACAGCGGGGCTTGTCATCACGTCACCAACCTGCATAGCGATATCCTTAAGGAGTAGCCACGTTCAGTCATCCATTTCACCGATCGCTCTCACCCCATTATACCCCAACATCACCAAAAAATCCATGACAGCGGTCATACAATTACCGCTGCTCCCACAACTATGCTCCAATTGACCATAGTGGGCTGGGGTCACGATAGGTTACCCGGCGGTTCGACCAAACAAACCTGGTGCAAGTGCAATTCTGACTCCATCAAAGGAGTCAGAATTGACCGGCAGGCTAACCCAGGTAATAGGTTTGATGCTGGAGATGTACCGCCGGATCGATCTGCTCAACCCGGATGCCGGAGGGCGTCATCAGAGAGATCGGAGCATAGTTGAGAATCGCCTTGATGCCCGCTTTGATGAGCGTGTTAGCCATCGGCTGCGCCGCGTCCGCTGGCACAGCGATTATAGCCATCTGCCACTCCGCCTTTTCGACCCGCTGCGAAAGATTGGCGACATCCTCAACCACCAAATCCTCGGTCAGATTGCTACCGATTTTTTCTGCATCGCTATCGAAAACGGCGACGACAGTGAAGCCGCGACCGGCGAATCCTTTGTAATTGGCCAGCGCCTGGCCCAGATCACCAGCGCCCACGAGCACCACGTCCCACATCTGATCGGCATGGAGAATCTGCTTGAGGCTGGACTCCAGAAAACGAATATCGTACCCCGTCCCCTGCTTGCCAAACTCACCAAAATGGGAAAGGTCTTTGCGGATCTGTGCCGAGCTGATGCCAAGCCGATCGCCCAGCTCTTGAGACGTTGTGATTTCGCGATTGTCGGCCCTCAAAAAGGTAAGAGCCCTCAGGTAAATGGGCAGACGTCCAACCACGATATCAGGAACCCTCTTTTCTGCCATAGCTTGTGAACCTCCTTCTGTTCCGCCTCCATGAAATTGTCCGGGGTTTGTGAAGCACTATTCGTCAATAATAACACGGGTTCAATATTTGTGCAACTTTTGACAAAGCCTGTCAACCATGATACAAGTATGGTGAAATAACTGATCGATCATAAAAAGATTGTCTCACCAGGAGACTCTGCCATGACAGCTAACGATGACTATCCTTCCAGCCTGGCTCTACTGCCCGGGATTGTCGACCGCCCCTACCAGACGTTCACCACGATTCTTGAGAGTCCCCGTTTGCGCTGGGTGCTGCCCGCAATCCTATGCATCATGGCAGCAATCATCTTTGTTGTCGTCGCGGCGCCCTACCTGAGCGAGCAGGCCATACAACAGCAGGAGATTGGTCTTCAGCAGGTCGAACAGCAGATGGGCGACATGACGGAAAGCCAGCGCGAGCAGATGCGCCAACAGATGGCAACCTTTTCCGATCCGCTGGTTGTGGGTGGCTTAACACTTCTCACCAGTATCCTGGGCCTCTTGATTGCCTGGGCCACCGGTGCGGCGATTCTCTACTTTGGTCTGGCTATTGGAGGACAGGATCTGAGATTCGGGCAGATATTCTCCGCATACAGCTGGGCCTGGCTGCCTTTCTGCCTGCGCGATCTCGTCAATGCGGGTTGGGTGCTCGTTACAGGAGAGATCATCAGCAATCCCGGTCTGAGTTATTTCGTGTCCACCGGCGACCTGATTGCCGATGCAGGCAATCCTCTCTGGATACTCACCAGCAAGCTCGATCTCTTCTTTCTCTGGCACGTCGTGCTGGTCTTTTTCCTGATCCGGGCAGCCAGGCCTCGCGGCAGTGCCATTTGGCTTTCCATCATCTATGTGATACTCTACCTCGCTCTTCGTGTCCTGCCGGGAACGCTCATAGCGGGTCTTTCATTTGGCGGCTAAAACCGTCCGTTTTCGAGAAAAACCGGTTTCGTGCAAACTGTGACACGCATCACACCTGAACCTGGCAGTTTGTGATACGATAGAATACAAACGGATAACCTCTGCAACAACGGGTGTTCTAATCCGTATAATCCAGTGAAGACTCAGCCGCGTTGTTGCGGCTCTCTTCTTATCATCAACTCATCAACTATAACTATCCCTGCGATCGTAGCTGGAAAGAAATGCGAGGCTCGCCATGCGACGTGTTGCCGTAATTCTGATCGTGCTCCTCCTGATAATTGGAGGCAGTGTTGCGGCCTACCAGATCACCGCTCAGGAAAAAGAACCACCCCCACCCGATTATGATGTTTTACAGGTCGGGAAGGGCGATATCATCAGCACTGTGAGCGCCACGGGTGCCATGGAACCCAAGGACGAAGTGACCCTCACTTTCAAGGGCCTGGGGCGTGTTGCTGAGGTATTGGTGGAGGAAGGCGGCGAGGTAGTGGCCAATCAGATTCTGGCTCGGTTGGAGACCGATGATCTGGATTTGGCCCTGGCTCAGGCTGAGGTAGGACTCGCGATCAGTCAGGCCCAACTGGAGAAGCTCAAGGCAGGTCCAAACGAAGTTGACGTTTTGGCTGCAGAGGCCAATTTAGAGAGCGCCCGGGCAGCCCGTCAAAGTGCCGTGGCAGCTGCTGCCAGCGCGCGGGCTGCCTACAACGATCTGGTCGCGGGACCCACGGAGGACGAAAAACGTACGGCCGCGGCCAATCGGGAACGGGCCCGAATCATGCGGGACCAGGCGCAGACGGCCTACGATCAGGTTGCCCATATGCCCAACGTGGGCCTATTGCCCCAGTCCGCCCAACTGCAGCAGGCTACCGTCGACCTGGAAATCGCCGAAGCCAGCTATCGGTTGTCGACGGCAGAACCGAAACAGAGTCAGATTGCTGCGGCACAGGCCCAGATCGCCCAGGCCGACGCCGCCATCAGCCAGGCGGAGGCAGCCGTTGCAACCGCGGAGTCGAATCTGCAGCGTCTGCTGGAAGGCCCATCCGACGAGGACCTGACAGTTGCCGAAGCACAGGTTACTCAGGCACAACTGGCAGTCCAACAGGCACGACTGGCCGGGGATGGCGGGGAATTGACGTCACCCATCGCTGGCGTTATCTCCCAGATCAACATCAAGCGGGGGGAATTGCCCAACCCGGCGCTGCCCGCCGCCATCGTGACCGACATCGACCGCTTCCACATTGATGTCAACGTGGACGAGATCGACATTGCCCGGCTATCGATCGGACAGCCTGTTGAGGTTTCGCTGGACGCCCTCCCTGAAGCAGAGTTGACCGGCCACATCGATTTCATTGCACCGACGCCCCTATCTCTGGGTGGCGTGGTTTCCTACCCGGTGCGAGTCGTCATCGATGAGACAGACACACCCCTTCGCAGCGGTTTGAGCGCCACGGCTACTATCATCACCGAAGAGCTGAACGACATGTTGGTTATCCCCAATCGCGCCATCGAAATCGATCGCAGTACAGGGCGCGCCTATGTGGACGTGATCGTCAACGGCGTTCCCACTCGCACCGAAATCATTCTGGGCTCGCGCAATGCCTCCCAGAGCCAGGTAGTGAGTGGCCTGGAAGAAGGTGACGAGCTCGCAATTGGCGCGGGATCAGGGTTGGACCGCCTGAGAAGCACCTTCTTTGGACAGTAGTTCTTTATGAACGAGCAACCCAACGGCAAGCCCGTTATTCAACTGAAAGACATCGCCAAGGTCTACCAGATGGGCGAGGTGGAGGTAAATGCCCTGAACGGTGTCGATCTGGACATCTATCCGGGGGAGATGCTTGCCATCATGGGCCCTTCCGGTTCCGGAAAATCGACCATGATGAATGTAATCGGTTGCCTCGATATGCCAACACGGGGCGAATATTACCTCGATGGCAACAATGTTAGCGAGCTAAGCGATGACGAGCTTGCAGGGATTCGCAATCGCAAGATTGGCTTTGTTTTTCAGAGCTTCAACCTGTTACCCCGTACATCTGCTCTTCAGAATGTTGAATTGCCGCTGATTTATGCGGGCGGAAAGGACCGGCGTAAGCGGGCCATCCAGGCACTGGACCGGGTTGGCCTTGGCGATCGAGTCGACCACAAACCCAATGAGTTGTCGGGTGGACAGCAGCAGCGCGTTGCGATTGCCCGATCCCTCATCAACGATCCTACCATCATTCTTGCCGACGAGCCCACCGGCAATCTGGATTCCAGATCGGGCGCAGAGATCATGGCGATCTTCCAGGAGTTAAACAAGCAGCAGGGCATTACTGTCATTTTCGTTACCCACGAGCCCGATATCGCGGAGCACACGCGCCGGATCATTCGCCTCATGGACGGAAAGATTGTCGCCGATGCCCCGGTGCTGAAGCAGCGACGAGCCGGTAAACAGGTCTATACCCGTCGCGTACGAGACCTGATGGGCAAGGCTGACGAGGACGCTGTCGAACAACCATGAGTCTTATCGAGTCGCTTCGCATCGCCATGCGCGGTCTTTCTGCCAACAAGCTGCGCGCGGTGCTCACCATGCTGGGTATCATCATTGGCGTCGGTGCCGTGATCGCGCTCCTGTCGGTTGGTCAGGGCGTCGAAAAATTGATTACCGATCAATTACAGAGTGCGGGCTCCAACCTGCTGTTCATCATTCCGGTCAACCTGAATGATGACTCAGTGCAGGGTGGCCCCGGGGTACAGTCATTTCAGCCCTCCATTACCGTCGCCGACTGGCAGGCCATCGACGATCCCTTTAACGTGCCCGACGCTGTCGCTACCGCGCCCGAGGTCAACACCAGGTCCACCGTTATCCATGGCAGAAACACCAATAGCATTCAGGTCAATGGCGTGACTCCCAATTTTGAATTGGTGCGCAATTTTTCGGCTGCCGAGGGAAGTTTCATCACCGAAGAGGATGTCCAATCGCGGGCCCGGGTTGCGGTCCTTGGTGTCAGTGCCATGGAGCGCCTCTTCGAGCCCGGTGAATACCCGGTGGGTCGCACGATCAAGATCGATCGCATGCCCTTTGAGGTCATTGGAATCATGGAGGAAAAGGGCGGCGGTGCCTTCGGCAGCGAGGATGATGTCATCTTTGTCCCCCTGACCACGGCCCAGGAAAGGCTTATGCCTCGCTTTCAGAACGCGCGAGGGGAACCACTCCTGTCGACCATTTATGTCTCCGTGTCGACGGAAGATCGTATGGATACTGCCCGAGAGCAGATCGAGGAACTCCTGCGCGAGCGTCACAATGTTCAGTTCCGGGACGATGACGACTTCACCGTCATCAATCAGGCTGATCTGGTGGCAATCTTCGGCGAGATCACCGGAGTCATCACCCTGTTTTTGGGGGCCATTGCTGCCATTTCATTGTTAGTCGGCGGTATCGGCATTATGAACATCATGTTGGTATCTGTCACGGAGCGCACGAGGGAAATCGGCATTCGCAAGGCAATAGGTGCCCGACGGCAGGATATCCTGACCCAATTCCTGATCGAAGCCCTCACGCTGACACTGATCGGCGGTTTCATCGGGATCATCCTTGGCTGGGGCGGTGCCATACTCATCTCCAGCCTGCAAGACAATCTGACGGCTGTGGTAACGCCACAGAGCATCGCGCTGGCCGCCGGGCTGTCGACATTGATCGGCCTGGTTTTTGGCATATATCCTGCCCTGCGAGCGGCCAGCCTGAATCCGATCGATGCGCTTCGTTACGAGTAGACCTGGATAAACAAGAAGCCAGAGCTCAGACGTGACCAAAAAAACTTGCATTGCGTTCATCCTGTTGTTTGTCACACTTCTCGTTTCGGGCTGTGGAGCGAGGCAGGACGAACGCGCCCAGGACTCAACGCCGACTCCGCCGCCGGTCTCGACGCCAACCCGGATTTCCAGTGGAATGACCTTTGTCACCGTCCCGGCTCCAACGTCTGACGACAACTCTTCTCCAGGCGATAGACAGGTGCGAACACCATCCAGCCTGACCGAGTCATTGCCGACCGTGCGCTCTGGCCGGCTGGTTTCCGATGCAGCGATCTTCGCAGCGCCAGAGTCGGACGGGAACAGCCTCGATACCCTGGCCGCGGGCCATCTGGTGATCATCACCGGAGAGGACGACAGTCGGTATGAAATCATCTACGGCGACGGTCCTGGCGGACATGGCTGGCTGGAAAAGTCGTACGTAACCTTCGAGAAGCCTACCCGGCCGGCAGTGAGCTCGCGCCGCCAGCAGACTCCTACGCCGCCCACACAAGACGGGCCTGACTCCCTGCAGCCTCAGCTTCCGGACGCGACAAGCGCGGCGGGTACAGTGCTGGCTTCCAGGTTGAATGTGCGCTCCGGCCCAGGCACCGGCAATCCAACAGTCGGTCAAATCTCCGCAGGAGAACGCGTCGATATCCTGAATCGGCAAGAGGGCTGGCTTCAGATACTTCATGATGACAAGCCCGCCTGGATCAGCGCTTCCTTTGTGGCGGTCGATGGCGAACCGACACCGGTGCCGCCGGCCGGTCCACCGGTCCCTGGAACCATCGTCTTCCAGACCCGAAACGGCGGTGATATCTTCCTGATGGGCGCCGATGGGTCAGACCTTCGCCGCCTGACCCGCGGTTTCGATCCGGCACTCAGTCCCAATGGCAGCCAGGTGGCCTTTACACGCTGGGATGAGCCGCGCGGGCTATGGGTGATCGATAAAGATGGCAGCAACGAGCGTCTCCTGGTGGGTGAAGATCAGGCTCGCTCGCCTACGTGGGCACCGGACGGCAACAGCATTATCTTTGAGAGGGCCACCAAATCGAAGAGCTGTCGCGATACCCCTTTTGGGTGCTACACCGACGAGTATCTGCTGGCGCTTAACAATGGTCAGAACTGCGTAACTACGGAGTTTGGCACCTTTTGCATCGACGATTTCCCGATAGTCACCAGGTTCGAGACCGGCCTGACTCAGCACAAGCTGGCAGATGGCAGCAACCGAGATCTGCCCGGCAGCGAGTCCGCCGCTTCACCTTACCATAGTCCGGTCGATGATCGCGTGCTTTTCCTGGATAGGGATGGACTGGCTACGACCCGTACTTCGGGCGAGGACCAACCTCGACGGCTGGTTCAGGCGCCAACCTTCCTCGAGCCGGGCGTGTTCAGTCCTGACGGGCAATTCGTGTATGGAAGCCGCCGCAGCGGCGACCATCGGGAGATCTGGCGATGGCGTTCCGACAGTGGCCAGGCCCAATTGCTGACGCCACATGATCCCTTGATTCCATGGGCGCTGCAAAATGTTGCGCCAGCGGTAAGTCCCGATGGGCAGCATATTCTCTTTCTGACCAATCGAAGAGGTGTTGATCAGTGGGAGCTGTGGATCATGAACGCGGATGGCAGCAATCCCCGTCCCCTGGCACCGGAAGCCCTGGCTGACGTCGAGTTTACGTATGAGTTCGCCAGAGAACGAATGATCGATTGGGGTCAATGACCGCTATACAGCATCTGCCGATCGTGCCGATAAGCGGTGCCTTGATTCGATAGGTTCCGGAAGGGCGCGCTTATGCGTTTGACAGGCGCAACCATTTCCATGGTAGGTGTTCAACATAGTAGCGCATCATTTGCGTCATTTTGACGCGGGCAGGAGGAACAGAGCGTTGAAGTCTTATATTCGCGGCCTGCGAGAACGAAAGAAAACTGCAGCCGGAAGAGAAAAAGATATCGAACGACAGCATCGCAAGGGCCGGCTGACAGCTCGGGAACGCATCGACGTGTTGTTCGATTCCGGAACCTTTACCGAAATCGACACCCTGGTTCTGCCGCGCTATGAAAGCTACATGGGTGGCAAGTCGTCGCGCTACGGCGACGGCGTGGTGACCGGTTTCGGGTTGGTGAATGGACGTCACGTTTTCGCAGCAGCGCAGGATGCTACAGTCATGGGCGGCTCCCTGGGCGAGATGCATGCGAACAAGATCGTCAAGGCGATGAAGATGGCCCTCACCTACGGCAGCCCATTCATTGCCATCAACGACTCCGGCGGTGCGCGGATTCAGGAAGGCGTTGACAGCCTGGGTGGCTATGCCCGACTTTTTGACGCAAATTGCGAGGCCTCGGGAGTCATCCCTCAGATTTCAGTCATCATGGGGCCTTGTGCTGGTGGTGCCGTCTATTCGCCGGCACTGACCGACTTCGTCTTCATGACTGAGAACAGCTACATGTTTATCACCGGACCTGATGTTGTCAAAGCGGTGATGCAAGAGGATGTTAGCCAGGAGCAATTGGGAGGTGGTCTTGTTCACAGCACTGAGAGCGGTGTCAGTCATTTCCTGGCACAGGACGACCGGGAGTGCCTGAACCAGGTACGGGAACTTCTAACCTATCTCCCGGCGAACAACCAGGACGACCCTCCCTACATCCCGCCCATCGACGATCCGGGCCGGCGGTGTCCAGAGCTGGAGCAGATTGTTCCGGCCGATCCCTACAAACCCTACGACGTTCGCAAGGTGATCGCCAGCATTTTCGACGACGGGCGTTTTTTTGAAGTAAGGCAGTTGTGGGCTGAAAACATGGTCGTCGGTTTTGCCCGCCTGAACGGCTGGGTTGTGGGGATCGTCGCCAATCAGCCCAGCGTGCTGGCCGGTACGATTGATATCAAGGCTTCGGTCAAGGCCTCACACTTCATTCGGGTTTGCGATGCCTATAACATACCGATCATTACCCTGCAGGATGTGCCCGGTTTTCTGCCAGGTACCCACCAGGAATATGGCGGCATCATTCGCAATGGGGCACGTATGATCTACGCCTACAGCGAGGCCACAGTTCCCAAGCTGATGGTCATCCTGCGCAAGAGCTACGGGGGCGCCTATTGTGTGATGAGCAGCAAAGGCCTGCGCGGCGATTTACTGTACGCCTGGCCCAACGCCGAGATCGCCGTTATGGGTGCAGGTGGTGCCGTCAACATCCTTTACCGGCGCCAGGTTGCAGCTGCGCAAGATCCACCGGCCGAGCGGCAGCGACTCATCGACGAGTATGAGGAAAACTTCAACAATCCCTATGTGGCAGCTGCCAGGGGCCTCATCGACGATGTAATAGAGCCCCGGGATACCCGCCGGGTGCTAATCCGTGCCCTTGAAGTAGCCCACTTGAAAAGGGAACGCCACAAGCCGAAAAAGCACGGCATCTCTCCCATGTAGGCCCGAAACTCAGCGCTGGAGTTGAACATGTTCAAGAAGATTCTGGTCGCCAACCGAGGCGAGATCGCCGCTCGAATCATTCGAGCCTGCCGCGATATGAACATCTACGCGGTCGCTCTCTACGACGCGACCGACCGCGGTTCGTTGCATGTTCGCCTGGCCGACGAATGCATCGAATTGACCTCGGATTTGGGTTACATGGATGGCCCGGCAGTCCTGCAGTGCGCCCTGGACGCGGGCGCCGATGCCATTCATCCAGGCTACGGTTTCCTGGCCGAGGATTCCAGTTTCATCCGGGCCTGTGAGGATGAGGGCATCACCTTCATCGGACCCCCCAGCCATATCGTTGAGACGACTCGCAACAAAATTGAAGTCATGCGGCGTGTGCGTGCCGCAGGATTCGACACCCCGGTCCATTCTGCCACCTCTTTCGGACCAGAAGATCTCGATCTCCTCAAAGCCGAGGCCGATTCCCTGGGCTACCCTCTGGTCATCAAGTCCTACAGCGGTGGACGCGGGCGTGGCGCCCAATTTGTTTACAACTCACAGGCCCTGGAACAAGCAGTCAGCTACGCCCATGCCGAGGCACAGATGTTGTTTGGCAGCGAGCGGCTCTACCTGGAACGAATCATCCTGCCCGCCAATTTCATCGAGGTCCAGATCGTCGGCGACAACTATGGCACGCTTCTGCACCTGGGTGAACGGGAGGGGTCGGTACAGCGGAACAACCAAAAACTGATCGCCGAGTCCCCTGCGCCTTGCCTGAATCCGGCGCAGCGCGAACAGGTTCGACAGATGGCCCTGGATATTGCCAGAATGTTCGATCTTTCCAACGTGGGCGCGGTCGAATTCCTGGTGGACGATGAGGGGCGTTTCTTTTTCACAGAGCTGAAGGCCCGCATCCAGGTAGAGCACCCCGTTACCGAGATGGTCAGCGACCTCGACCTGGTGCGGGAACAGATCGAGTTGGCATCTGGCAAACGAATCACGACCCGCCAGGAGGATGTGACCCTGCGGGGCTGGGCCATGCAGTGCAGGCTTAATGCCGAGGATCCCTGGAACAACTATCTGCCAAGTCCAGGACACCTGCGGAGGTTTCGACTTCCGGGTGGCCCCAACATTCGCGTGGAGACCTATGCCTACAGTGGCTGCGATGTGCCGGTGCGTTATGACCCCCTGTTGGCCAAGTTGATTGTCTGGGCCGAGAACCGGGATGAGTGTGTACGCCGAATGCGTCGAGTACTGCAAGACTTCTCGATTTCAGGGATTCGCACCAACCTGCCTCTCTTCCAGCGGATTCTCGATAGCCCTGAGTTTGAGACGGGCAACTATAACACCCTTTTTCCGCTGAACAGGATGATCGATCGACCTGAAACTGTTGACGAGGACGCGCTGCGGGATCTGGCAGTGGCAGCCGCGGTGGCATATATGGCACGATATCAATCCTTCCAGCCAACTGTTCCAGATCGTATGCGAACCGGCTGGCACAGAACAAGCCGCCAGCTTCCCGACTGGTAAAATCATTCCCGCTTCCCTGGCGAAGTAAGAGCAATGACAAAAATCTCAGTTATCATCGACGGACACCCCTTTGAGGTGGAAATAACCGAAACGCACCCTGACGGCTCGGATGTAACCGTGGTGGTGGATGGGCAGGAAATGACGGTTGGTGTCCCGAGCCTGCAGGGCCGTGAGCACATGGAATGGATATTGATCGGTAACCGCCCGTACGAGATCATCGTGGACCCCGAGCTACAATGGATCAAGGCTTATGACGGTATTCACCGGATCGAGATCCAGGATGTGGGTGCGGGTATCGCGCGCCCGGTAAGCAAAGATGGACGCGTCAAAGCGCCCATTCCCGGCCTGGTCACGCGGGTATTCGTGCATCCTGGCACCGAAGTAGAGACGGGACAGGCGCTATTGGTTCTGGAAGCCATGAAAATGGAAAACGATATCTTGGCTCCCAGATCGGGCATGATCAGCCAGCTAAATGTTTCCCCTGGTCAAAGTGTGACCCTCGACGAAGTCATGGCTGAGATAACCTGATGATTCATCCCTGAACAGGTTCCCTCGCGCCGGCCTCCTGTGCCTCTCGGTCCCCGGAACCTGCCACCAGGTTGTTTTGTCCCACCCCCTGCTGCCCCCGCTGCAACTGGCTGTTGCTTGCTTCCATTTCGGCAATTTGAAGAGCGACCTGCTCAACGGCAACGCGCTGTTTGCGGTATAGATCGGACTCGCTCATGGCAAGCCGGTTGGCGATCTCGCGGACCCGCTTGCCCTGAATGAATTTTAGATCCAGAATATTGTACAACAGCCATTCCGACGCGGTCATCTGGCGCTGGCCGGCAGGTTTCAGATCCTCGATGGCTGTTGTCAATACGGCCCGCAGGCCTTTGGTTGGATTGCCACCCTCGATTTCGGCGGCCTTGCCAACTACCTGAAGCTCCATCAACGGGCTCTCGGTCAGCTTGGGCCCACCCCAATAATGGGAGAGGGCATCCTTCACCCACTTGTTGTACTCTGGCTCGTAGATGATGGCCTCGGTTTCGGCTGGCTGCTTGAGAGGTGGTGTGCCCACGTAGGGAACCACACTGCGCCAGCGCTGAACCTGCTCGATCCCTGGAAGTATCTCTTCCACCGCGAGGAAGACTCCCTGCTGCAAGAGTCTGTCCTCCAGAGCCACTTCGGCTCGCCCCATCAGCTCACTCACGATTTCACGCTCGCCAGCGCTCGGGCCATCTTCCCCAGGACGCGCCATCAGGCCCACAAGGCCCAGCATGTTCTCCCGTCCCCGGGTTCTCAAAGGCCACAACCAGTAGCCGTTGTATCGAATCCATGGCGCCTGAATTGCAGTCTGCCCATTGGAATAAGCCGACTGCGACAGTACAGACTGCCAATCTTTGTGTTCCCGAATCAGGTAGGCCAGATTGCTGGGACCGCAGGTCGCCTCCACCAGCAGCTCATCACCGGCCTGAACAGCTACAAATCCTCCAGGAACACGCAGATACTCGCATAGGGCGACCAATACATTCTCCAGAAATTGGCGTAGATCGCTGGAAGTCAACAGACGCCGGTCGAGTTCGCGGATCGCCATCAGTTCGCCCTGATCTTCGCTGTAAATCAGCCGCTCCACAGCAGGTTTGAGCAGCTCGATCACCAGCTGCAACAGCACAACCATCGCGACCACCGTCAGCAATAGCACGGTATCCCTGGGCAGGCCAAGGATTCTCTCCACGCGGGGAATGGTCAGCATGGCACCCACGATCAAAATACCCAGGAGCGGCCCGCGGATCAGGTAGATGAGCAGGTTGCGTTTGACGACCCGATCGGGACTCAATACCCCATAGTAGGCCACGCTGTAGGTCATCAAGACCAGCATCGCAGCAACCGCTATATTGCCGATCAAGGTCAGAACCAGCACAAAGCCCCTGGAAGGATCTGTGGACAATCCCACCAGAATCAGGTAGGGAAATACCCCCAGCCCTGGCGCCACAAATGAAACCATCAGATAACTCATGCGGCGTCGCGACGCCGCAGTCAGGCAGCGCTGGCGTGCGCGGTAGGTATTGGTCAGTCCATAGAGCGCCGTCGCGACGAAATAGAACACGAACAAGGGGAATAGAGGGCCAGGCTCCAGATACTGCAACGACGATTCAGAGGTACCGGGGCGGACTACCAGATCGCTGAAAAGGGCAAGCACACTGATAGCGGCGCTGAACAGGTAGCTGATGGCAACCAGCCGCGTCCGGCGTTTTGATACGGCATTGGTTGTCCGTAACAGGGCGTCGGACAGGTCGAAATAGGCGGCCGGCACGAACGCGATGCCAAGCCACTGAATGCGAAGCCAGATGTCCGACTGCTCGCTCAAAACCAGGGCGAGCAATACATCTCCCGTGTAAACAACCAGCACACAGGCCAGAAGGGCTGCGACAGCCTTACCTACCCGCGTGCGAATATTGTACGCCAGGATATAGGCAAGCAGGGAAAAAGCAAGGATGGCGACTGCCGAGGAGAGTAGAAGATTGGCGAAGATGAGGATCTCCGCCCAACTGGGAAAACCCGAAGTTATCATCGCAGATCACGTCCGAAGAAGAGCGCGACGCTGCCCGTTCTGTAGTAGCGGTCGTTGAAACCGCAAAACACGAATCCCTGACGTTGGAAAAAGCGAATCCCCGGATCATTCTGAGTCTGCAATGGCGCCATGAGCCGGTACAGCTCATGATCGGCGCTCCAGCGCATGGCAGCCCCCAGCAAGGCGCTGCCAATCCCCTCCCGCCGACGGCGACGATCTACCACCAGATGCCAGACCCAACCAGTCTGGAGATCCGGTTCAGGGCCCACATCGATATATCCAACGATCCCCTCTTCAACCCAGTCCTCGACTACCAGAATGCAGTAGCCGCGCTGCCAGTGCATCAGCAACGCTTCCTCGGGTGAGGGGTAATCCAGGCGTAATTCCCGGGGTAGAGAGGTGGCCCTGAGTTGTGTGGAAACCTGGTCGCGGCCTTCTCTGAGATCAAGCTGCCAGACACGACGGGTATCGAACGATCCGTCTAGCAACAGACAGCCCTCCAGGTCATTGGGAGTCGCAAATCGAACTTGCATAACCTGGATTTTAGCACCGCAACACCAAAAACGCAAGGGCACCGACTCTTTTTTTCGAGCGGTTAGATGTGGATCAGCGCCTTACGAGCCTTACGATTTGGCCGATCTGCAGATTGTAGATATCGGCGGCTTCCTCGCCGGTCAGCCCGTCACGCAGCACCGCCACATACGCCTCGGCACCCGTGCTCCAGACCGCTTTTGAGTCAATGGTACTGGGCAGGGGAACGGCTGTCATACCCTGACGGACAAAGCCGGCAACGATGGGATCAGCGCTAAGGTCCACCTCGCGGCTGGCAGGAATATGAAACGCCTGATCCATCAGCAACCGTTGACCCTGCTCACCCGTCAGGAATTCGGCAAAGGCCAGGGCCTTTTTCCCCTGGAGATCATCCACCTTGGATCCGAGGAACACACCCTCCACGCTAAGCACAGGCCCTGCCGGACCTTCAGGGCCCGAAGGAAGATTCGCCACACCGACGGCGTCGCCGTTTCCCTGGAAGGCCTGCTGGAGTTCCGGCCAGACCCAGGGCGCATCGACCAGATAGGCCGCCTCTCCGGACATAAAGCGCTGCCCCAGTGTTACGGCGTCGCTATCGAGGACCATTCCCGGCGCGGAACTGGCCTCCTTAAGCCAATTGAGCCAGCTGGCAAAGGCGCCATCGTCGATCCTTGCCCTGCCCGCCTCATCGAAGAGCGCGCCTCCTTGGGCCTGAAGACCCCAATAGGCATGGTAAAAACTGGTATTGAGCGCGACAGGCTTGCCGTCGGCAGCATGAAGCAACAGCTCGTCCAGGGTAGCGGCTGGCTGGTCGACCAAATCCCGGTTGTAGTAAAGCGCCACCGTTTGAACAGACTCGGGCAGACCGTAGAGCTCCCCGCCATGTCGCAGCGCGTCCAGGCCAGCAGGGATGTAATGCTGCAGGGAAGCGTCGTCTACCAGGGTTGTCACCTCCCGAACCAGCCCATCATCCGCCAGGCTGGCCGTCCATTCTCCAGGTGCAAGGATCAGATCTGGGCCAAGCGCAAACAGGTTGGCGGCCTTAAGCTGATCCCTCATCTCGCCATATTCCATGGCGACCGCACGGATTGCGGTTTCGGGACAGATCTCCTGGTAGTTTTCGACGACCTGATGCAATACCTGAGCCTCCAGGCCGGACCAGGCATGCCAAATAGTCAGATTTCCCTCGCCCTCACAGATGGTAGCCGGAGATTGCCCTTCCGGTTCAGCGATATTGACCGACCTGTCGGCGACTGGAGCCTGATCCTCGCCGGCGGACACCGGCGTCGGACTCGGTAGCGGGGCTGGCGTCGGAACAGGGGTATCGGTCGGATCCGGCAGCGGCGTCGGAGTCGGCCTGGGTGTATTGGTCGGCAGCGAAGTGGGAGTCTCAGCGGGACTCTCCGATACAGCCACTTCGGTAGCCGCCGGTTCCTCCTTATCCTTATCGCGTCCACAGGCAACAAGGGATAACCCGACCAACATCAGAACAAACAGGCTTATCCAGAAACGTCGACTTTGCATGCCGAACCTCACATTCATTCGGTTGAACAGGAATTATTCGAGCGCCACCATCGGAAGGTTAGCGAAATCATCCGGACTCAACGGGACAACTTCCCCACTCATAAGCGTTGACGTCGGAACAGGCCCTGGGGTCGCGGTGGGTTCCGAAGTTGGTTCACCGCGTCCGCAACCGACCGTTACGAGCAACAGGAAAAGCACCACCAGCAGATGGCGATAGGACAAGGGCATAATACTCCTCCTGGCTACAGGGGAGACTCAGAAACGTCATACTGTCGAAGGATCAATGGTGGAGCGGAGAGAAGTATTAAATGAAACCCCGATTTGAAACCAGCCGCTTCGCCTATCGCGGCCAGGTGTCGATTACGGCTTAAAGATTTTTTTGCACAAACCTTGAATCGAAGAGAGTTGTTCGCAGAAGACGCTCCAGACCCGGATCGGCCACATTGAGAATCTGCCGATCGCTGAGATAGGTGTCTATCCCCCATGCGAAATAGGCGTGGGAATCGCTACTCGTGCTTTCAGGCCCATAACCCAGTTCAAACTGCCTCTTCAGGCGATCCCCGACCAGATGCCACGCTTCGCTTCTGCCCGCGCCGTCGCTCAACCAGGGACGATCGACCACGCCATCACTGCCCAGCAGATGATCGAGAAGATTAGCGGCGGGCAGCAGCATATCAGTGCCGGTCAGCACCGCGCGCGCCGACGTCCACGCAACCCCATGCTGGTTGTTTCTCCCCACGGACTGAACACCCGGAACATACTCATGCCGATGAGAATCGATGACAACCACGCCCCGCGGATGATTGAGCCAGAAACGCAGCAGGGGCTCAGGTACCTTTCCCAGCGGACTCAGCAGCAACCGGCCCAGGTCCAACGGGCTGCGCAACCTGTCGGCCTGCTGGGTCGGCAAGGCGGCAATTGTGCCTGGCCGGACCTGAACCTTGTCGCGCAGAAGGGTCTGTAAAACATCTGGCAGGTCTTTCACGGATACCTCACGAGAGCATCGTTTCTCAATTCAGACTTCCTGGAAGCTCCCTGCCTCCAGGCAATCGATTGTTACAACATCCAGCTTTCAGGAAGTTGTGGCGCTGATCCAGGTTACCGACGAAGCGACCATCGTAGTCGTAGCATGGTCGCATTTCGCGAAACCTTTGCATCGGTCGTGCGTAAAGAGTATTGACAAGTGACGTTAGAACTTGAAAGCACAGGAGACAGGTATCCAATGGCAGAAGAAAGCTATACTATAGTTGACGGCGAAGCAAAAGAATTGCCGGGCGGCAAAAGACTCTACCGGTCGACCACCAATCGCACCATTTCCGGTGTCTGTGGTGGCATTGGTGAATACTTAGGCGTCGATGTTGGCCTGGTGCGGGTATTATGGCTGCTGTCGCTCTTTTTCACGGCAGGCATATCGCTGTTTATCTACGTCGGAATGGCAGTGTTCGTACCGGAGGAGTCGGCTGAACAAGCTGCCGGCAAAGCGCCGGCCACTACGACCGATCTCTGGCTAAAAGTGAAGGAAAACCGGACCCTTGTTTTTGGTAGTCTGTTGATGCTGGGCGGCCTGATCTTGCTGCTCAACAACTTCGACTTCCTGCCCTGGCGACTGGAGCATATCTGGAACACCTTCTGGTCCCTCTTCTGGCCGCTGGTATTGATCGGCGGTGGAATCGTATTATTGCTCAGCATGACCGGTCGGGCACCCGACTGGAGCAGGCTTCAGAAAATCGGTGCCGGCCTGCCCTTGCGACGGTCCCGCGAGGACCGTATTATTGCCGGGGTCTGTGGCGGTCTGGGCAACTACCTGAAAGTCGATCCGATGGTCGTTCGAATCGCCTGGGTTGTGCTTTCCTTCCTGACCATCGGCACAGTTGGCGTATTGCTCTATATCGTTGCGGCCGTGTTCATTCCCATGGAGGACTAAACGCGGACCAGCCAATCCCTACTTTCCTTGGTTAAGCCGGAATTTCAACCAGATCAGCCATATCTGGAAGAGGTTCCGGCTCTTGGATTGCGCAGCAAATCCTCAGGTGGAGAGTGGGGAAGTCCCATACATGTCCCATATTGTCAGTGTGCCGCCCATTGATGTATAATCGCTCCAGTCGAATAACCTCGATCTTGAGGAGAGTAATCAATGTTCGGAGTCGTTGTGAGATTTGTAGGTGGATTCCTGGTGGGCGCTGCGACCGGCGCCGTCACGGGAATCCTGCTTGCCCCCAAAAGTGGGGAAGCGCTGAAACAGGACATCGATAACTACTGGCACGAAGTCATCGATGCCGGCAAACAGGCGGAAATGGAGCGTCGCATCGAGTTGAACCAACAATTCGAGCAAGCCAAACGCTTCAATTCAACGGGTTATTGAACCCATCGATGGGCTGACACGCGGGGCAGAAGTGGGTACTCCGCTGTGCCACCTTGATTTTCTGCACGGTAGCCCCGCAAACCGGACAAGGCTTGCCTGTCAACCGATAGACCTGGTGCCGCTGTTGAAACCTGCCCTGCACGCCGTTGGGGCGCCGGAAGTTTGTAAGAGTGCTTTGCCCCAAAGTACTTCCTCCCTCCCGTATCGCTTCAGCAAGGATTTGCCGTACCGAGGCATACAGTCGATTACAATCGGTTAGAGTCAGGGTAACCCCTGGTCGCAGAGGGTGAATGCCTGCTCGAAACAGAGCCTCGTCGGCATAGACGTTTCCAATGCCGGCAACGACTTGCTGATCGAGCAACAGCGCCTTGATTGCCGTGGTCCGGTGTTGGATCATGCCAAGCAGATCGATGGGGGAAAACTCGTCGCTCAACGGCTCTGGCCCCAGCTTTCCAAGAACAACATCCCGGTCCTGCACCAGATAAAACCGCCCAAACTTGCGAACGTCCTGGTAGCGCAACTGTCTGCCGTTGTCCAGATCGATCAGGACATGCGTATGCTTGTCCACAGGAGTCTGCCGATCCTCCACCCACAGCTTGCCGGTCATCCGAAGATGCAGTAACAACGACGAGCCATCATCCAGAGGGAAAATCAGGAATTTTCCCCGCCGCTCGGTATTGATGATCTGGCGGCCGCGCAGGGCCGCGTCGAAGACTTCGGGGCTAAGATCGTGGAGGAGACGGGACCAAAAGACCTGGGCACCTTCGATCCGCCGCCCAACAAGGTGGGGACGAAGGTCGCGAACGGTATTTTCGACTTCTGGAAGTTCGGGCATAAACAACTGTTTCTTTGTGAGGGCTTGCTCAAAAAAGGAAATTCATCGTTGCTGGTGTGCCAACGATCATGTTGACTTGTTTCAGGACCTCTCCCCCTCCCAGTTTGGGAGGGGGTCGGGGGGTGGGTCAGACCCAGAAAGCGGCATTAATTCCTGAACTCCCGTGTGCCAACGATCATGTTGACCTGTCTACTTATCTACTTGTTTCCTTGTCTACTTGTTTCCTTGTCTACTTGTTTCCTTATCTACTTGTTTCCTTGTCTACTTGTTTCCTTGTCTACTTGTTTCCTTATCTACTTGTTTCCTTATCTACTTGTTTCCTTATCTA
>JAYELL010000052.1:0-25463 GCA_034717495.1 Chloroflexota bacterium
ATGTTCACCTATCGAAAAAGCGCTCATTTTCAAGACAGGGGTAAATACTGGACTTTGGCCAAAATTGCATTATTGTCAAGTAAATGCGTAAAAACAACCCATTTTCGAGTTGAGTCATAGAATCGGCATACTAAATAGCGGAGTTATCTTAGCTTGAACTACTAGATGTAGTAGGGTCAAAAAATGGCCAAAGTCGAGAAATAGAGTATCATAACTTCATGAAAACCCAGATAATTCGCAGCAAACGGCGTCGCAAGACGGTCAGCGCTCGCGAGGTGGATGGCATTTTTGTGGTCAGAGCTCCTGCCGACATGAGCGATGAGGAACTCGCTCCCATCATCGAGAAATTGCAGGCACAGTGGGATCGGCGCAGGCGACGAAATGCGCTGGACGATGACCAGCTGGAACAGCGAGCCAGAGACCTCAACCGGCGCTGCTTCGACGGTAAGCTGCGCTGGCAGTCAATTCGCTGGGTTTCCAATCAGCTGGCTCGTTTTGGCAGCTGCACGCCAAATCGCGGCACCATTCGCATCTCACATCGGGTGGCCGAGATGCCCCGTTTCGTGCAGGACTACGTGCTGGTCCATGAGCTTGCCCACCTGGCAGAACCGAATCATGGTCCCCGATTCTGGGAACTGGTCTACCGTTACCCGCGCACCGAGCGTGCGCGGGGTTACCTGATGGCTGTGGGGATGGAAGAACTGGAAGACGATTAGCGGGGGCCGCACAGGCCTGCCACAGCTATCGAGATTCGTGTTTTCCCCGACGTCTGCTCAGGAGAATCGTCGTTGCCAGCGATGCCAGCACTGTCGCGGGCAGGGCAATGCCCGGCAACGCAATGGGTAGGGCCGGGTTGGATTGATCCGCATCGAGCCCACTCAGAGTGACTGCCGTGGGCACCTGGCTCGCCAGGAAGGTAGCAAAGGCATCGATCCGGCCGTAGCCGAAGGTGTTGTTGGGAATGTTGTTGCCAGGGACGCCACCACAGGTCTGCGTGCTGGTCAGGTGCACAGCGTTCTGCTCGATAACGGACTCGAGTTGGTGAACGTTGCCTGACCAATCGGGGCGCACCGACAGCACCAGGGCCACCAGACCAGCCACATGGGGCGAAGCCATGCTTGTACCGCTCCAACCGCTGCCATATCCCCCTCCCGGTACTGTTGAGCGAATGCTCTGCCCCGGGGCCGAAATGTCAGGTTTGAGCCTGTTGCTGCCATCGACCAAAACCGGACCGCGGCTGCTGAAGGAGGCAATGGAATCGGAGCTGGTGGTTGCGCCCACGGTGAACGACGAATCGTAGATGGCGGACGGTGTACTGACACTGCTGCAGCCCGGCCCGCTGTTGCCGGCTGAGTGGGCGGTTACAATCCCGGCAGCGCGTACGTTGTCCACAACAGTGAGCAAGGCGTTGGGATCGGTGCAACCTTCACTTGGCGGGCAACTCCACGAATTGTTGATAACATCGGGCGCCATCGTCGGATCGGGATCACTGCCATCGATCCGGGTTGGGGCGATGAACCACTGATAGCACTCGCTGTAGGTGGCCGGTGTGCCATTTCCCTGGTCCATGTTACGGCACCCTATCCAGCGCGCCAGGGGAGCCATGCCTACCTGGTTGCTGCCGCCATCGTCGCCAACCATGGTTCCCATGGTGTGGGTACCGTGTTGACTGTCGTCGCAAGGAAAAGGGGAGTCGGCCCCGCATGATCCACCACCACTGTGAATGGCATCGTGCCAGCTGTAGTCGTGGTCGGCGATTGCACCATTCCAGCCGCGGTACTGATTGATCAGGGCAGGGTGATCCCAATCGTAGCCGGTATCCTGTCCGGCAACCACCGCGCCCTGTCCCGCAAAGCCGGCACTCCAGACATCGGGGGCACCGACCAGAGAGATATTCCATTCGATTCCTTCAGGTTCCTTCGATTGCGGCTGGCCCTGGCTGACTGGACCCTCCATCTGTACCGTTGGGTTGGCGTAAATGTGGGCCACATCGGCGCGGCGTGCCATCGCTTCGACGATCTCCATGCCACCGTTTACCCAGATCATGTTGGCAACCCAATAGGAACGGTGATCCACGGCCAGTCGATCCAGTTCCTCGATGACCGGTCGCTGGGTTTCCTCGGCTAATGCTGTGAGAGTTTGATGAACAAATCTACCCTTTTCATCTTTCGATTGCAGCGCAGCGGCAGGCCCGAAGTCAGCCTGTTGGGAAAGAAATACCAGGAATTCCGTTTTGCTTTCGGAGGCCTTGTCCATTACCCAGGGGTCAACCTTGGACTGCCAGGCCGTCTCCTGGCTGCGGTCGGCGGCCAGAATGGGGCTGGCCAGGGCGAGGACCAGCGACACCATCAGAACAAAAAACAATACACCTTTGCGGGTCATGCTAGCTCCTTACTGAACTGTAGACGAAACCGTCATCCTGACGGGCGATGGGTTGTGTGGAAAAGCAACGGGTCGCATTTTACGTCATGCCGGGCCAAACGCGCAAACAACGTGGATCGGGTTGTCAACCAGACAGCACAGTCACCCTCCCGTTGTCGAGGGCCCAGATCGTTGTGGCAAAGCGCTCGATGAAGTAACGGTCGTGCACAACGGCCAACACGGTGCCCTCGTAGTGGGCCATAGCCTGTTCAAAGCTCTCTCGCGATGGGATATCCAGGTGGTTGATCGGTTCGTCCAGCAGCAGAAAGTTGCAGCCCCGCGCCGCCAGCAGTGCCAGGGCGAGGCGGCTTCGCTCGCCGAAACTTAGTTGCTCCACGGGCGAAAACACCTCGTCTCCAGCGAACAGGAAATAGTGCAGGAAGCTGCGGGCTTCGGTTTCATTCAAAGGGGCCGCCTGCCGAACCAGGCTCAGAGGGGTTGCATTCGGGTCCAGCGTTTCCTGTTCCTGGGACAGATAACCCGGGCGCACACCACGCCCGAGACGAGTCTCGCCGGCCAGCGGTTCCAGGTCATCCGTGATGCAGCGCAAGAGGGTTGTCTTGCCGCTGCCGTTGGGTCCGATCAACGCGACCCGGTCGCCATAGCGAAGGTGCAGGTTGACCTGATCGAATAGTGAACGATCCCCGAAGCCCATCTGAAGATCGGTGATCTGCAACACATCCTGACCACTACGGGGTGTGTCGGGAAACTCCAGCTTCATCTTCCAGGTCAAACCTGGTTTTTCAACCATTTCCTCGCTTTCCAACAAACGTTCCAACCGGCGTTTCTGGACCACAGATCGTCTGGCCAGGTCCTTGGCAATACGACGGTAGTGGAAGTCGATGGTTTCATTTTCAATGCCTTTCGCCTTGCCAGAAAGCTTGCCGATGGAGATGCTAAGGCGTTTGATACGTTCCTGTTGTTCCCTGTAGGATGCCCATTGCTTTTCCAGGTCCCGGTCGACCGCCAGGGCATAATCGCTGTAGTTGCCGGGATACTCGCGCAGCCTGTGGGTCTTCTCATCCAGGGCCAGAATGTTGTTTACCGTGCGGTCGAGGAATGCCCGGTCGTGGGAGACGATCAGGATAGCACCAGGGTATCCCGAGAGGTATTCCTCGAGCCAGGCCAGCGCCGTGATGTCCAGATGGTTGGTCGGTTCATCCAGCAGAAGCAGATCTGGCTGAGTCAGGAGAAGCCGTGCCAGGCCCAGCCGGGTTTTCTGCCCGCCACTGAGCGCGTGGACTGGCCGGACCTGATCGACTTCGGCCAGCCCCATACCCGCCAATACCTGATCGGCTTCGGCCTGCAACCTACTACCACCCATTGCCTCATAGATTGCCAGGGCACGATCGTAGGCGGCCAGCGACGCTGCCAGGGTTTCGCCGCTCGCGCTCGCGATTTGATCGGCCAATTGAGTTATCCGCGTTTCCGCGGCGATTCGCTCACCCTGGGCTGATCGCAGCACGTCGCCAACGGTCGCTTCCCATGGAAAATCCAGGGCCTGCGGCAGGTATCCTGTCCTTGTCGTGGCAGGAGACAGGTGTACGCTGCCCTGATCCGGTTCCAGGTCGCCCATCAGGATACGAAGTAAAGTTGTTTTCCCACAGCCATTGGGACCGATCAGCCCGGCCCGCTCGCCGGGGTTAAGGTTGAAAGTTATCTGGAAAAGGATATTGAGGTCGCCAAACCAATGGGAAATATTTCGGACTTGAAGCATGATTACCTCGGTCTTTGAGAGCTCATGGGACTACAAAAAAACGCCGCAGGCATGGCGCCCACGGCGTGAAGTAATCGGTGTTATTGCTATCGAAGAAGAACCGGCACAGCAGGCGCGCGGTTCCCGCCACGAATCTGGACGGACAGTCAGGGCCGGATCGTTGTCCGCGCGCCTGCCCGTTCAGTTGGTTTCCCTGAAAGCGGGAAGCGGGAACAGACCTTATGCTATGATCAGTTCTATCATTCCGAAGTAACCTCCTGATTTGATCACAATCAGTATGCCACAGGAAGAAGAGGGGGCCAAATCATGCCGCGGACGAAAACCAGTATCGTTCTGGACATTTGTATGCTATCCCTTGCGGCGTTAGAATAGAGGCATCGACCTTTTTTGCCCCGAATTCTCCTGCCAGCGGTGGGGGAGCTCTTGTTGAGGTATAGCCATGCGTCTGATCCTTCCTGCTCGTCCCCCATTTTCCTTGCAACGCGTCGTACGGTCGCATGGCTGGTGTCAGCTGGCGCCCTTCGTCAGCCATGATGACACAGGAGAGTTCTCTTACACGTTGGCTTTGAGGTCCGGACAGGTGATCGACCTGACGGTCCAGGACGCGCAAGATGGCGTGGCGGTTTCGGTATTGGGAGACCTTGATCCGGCTGCGGAGGCCGATATTGCCAACGACGTAAACTGGATGTTGGGGCTGGATCGCGATCTTTCCGATTTCTACGCGGTTGCTCGCCAGGAACCCAAGCTGGTTCATGCAGAACAGCAGGCACTGGGTCGTATCCTGCGTTCAGCCAGCCTGTTCGAGGATACGGTAAAAACCATTCTTACCACCAACACGGCCTGGTCGGGAACAAAACGTATGGTGCGGAAATTGGTTGAGCAATACGGCGCTGACTTGCCGGACAATTCTGGCCGTAAGGCCTTTCCTACGCCAATGCGATTGGCTCAGGTGGATGGTGACAGGCTGCGCGCCGAAGCAGGCCTGGGCTACCGGGGTCCCTACGTGGCGGAGCTGTCCCAGGCGGTCGCCAGCGGCAAGCTGGATCTGGAGTCGCTCAAGACCAGCGATCTGTCTACAGGGGAGCTTCGAAAGCGATTATTGGCCATCAAGGGTGTGGGAGACTATGCTGCAGCCAACCTCTTGATGCTGCTGGGCCGCACCGACTACATTCCCGTCGACTCGTGGGCCATGAAGATGGTATCCCACGAGTGGTATGATGGTCAGCTTGTAGGCCGTGCCGAGGTCGAGGCGGCCTTCGAGGACTGGGGCCAATGGAAGGGCATGGCCTACTGGTTCTGGGACTGGTCGTATGAGGGGTGAGAGGGGCGGCCGTCCACGAATGGGGTCACGAATACACGAATAGGATCGTGGGGATGGTGGGTGCGTGTTGGCGCGGGAGTTTGCATGATACGATGTACCCGGGCAACCACGAATGGGAAAGATGGGGCGGCCGTCCACGAATGGGGTCACGAATACACGAATAGGATCGTGGGGATGGTGGGTGCGTGTTGACGCGGGAGTTTGCATGATACGAAGTAACCTGTCAACCACGAATGGGGGTGAGCGTCACCGAGTTGTGGTATAATCCCACTACCGAATATCTGAGGTTTGGTTGGGGACAATTATTAACCAGTATACCACTGAAAGAGGGGGACTCAATGACGGGTTTGGTATTGGATGCAACCGAAAATGACCTGACATATCGCATTATCGGTGCTGCCATGGCGGTGCATAACGCAATTGGGTCGGGCTTCAGGGAGGAGGTTTATGAGCGTGTACTGGAAAACGAACTGCTCAGCCGAGAAATTTCGGTGAAACGCCAATATCAGGTAGAAGTTCACCACTCTGGTATTCCCGTGGCTCTGTTCATCATTGATCTCTGGGTCGATGAGCTGGTAATCGTAGAACTCAAGGCATTCGGCCACCAGTTGACCAATGACGAGGTCTCTCAGGTCATTAATTACCTGAAGGCCACGGGTGCGCCAGTTGGCCTGCTATTCAATTTTGGTCGGCGCAAGTTGGAATTCCGACGCGTATTTCCTGGGCCCGATGCCAGCTTCCCAATCCGGCGTCTTGGACGGGATAACGTAAAAAGAGCCAGTGAATAACATCTTTTGTGTCCGTTGGCGGCTGTCCACGAATGGGGTCACGAATGCACGAAGGGGGCGGAGGTGGGCTGCAGCGATCTCCGCAAACGGAAGCGATCCCTGCAAACCAGGATCGCCTGCTTCAGGAGCAAGACGCCGGGGGATAAATCCCCCCGGCTACACAACGGCGCCCCGTCAACGGGGCTGGCCCGTCTAGGTTCTGTTGATATTTGGTGGACAGTCGTCAAATGACGAACAAAATGGCCGAAATTGAAGCCGAAACGGCTGAATTGGAAACATTGGTCGACCATTTAGTGCAAATTTTCGACATCTTGAGACGAAATCACACTGGATCCGCCTGAAAAATGAAATGTCAACAGAACCTAGTACAGCTTAGCGTAGATAAGTATGCAGTTAAAGACCGTCCCTACTTCTGGTGAAGGACCTTGGTTACTGCATAGTTATTTAGCCCGCAGAGTACTAGGCAATTCACGGACGGCGGTGTCGTTTCCAAAAAAAGACAGGAGCTGGCCGAAGACCAGCTCCTGTCGAAAGCTCTAAACTAGCTTTTCGTTGACTTTACTTTCCGTGTTTGATCGTGGCCTGGGCAGCAGCTAAACGCGCAATCGGCACGCGGAAGGGGGAGCAGCTCACGTAGTTGTTGCCAATCATGTGGCAGAACTCGACGGAGCTTGGATCTCCGCCATGCTCGCCGCAAATGCCCACCTCAAGGTCGGGGCGGACCTCACGGCCTTCGTCGACGGCGAACTTCATCAGTCGTCCCACTCCTTCCTGATCGATAGTCTGGAAGGGATTGACGGGCAAGATGCCATCTTCCACGTAGGTCAGCAGGAAGCGGGCTTCGGCGTCGTCGCGGCTGTAGCCAAAGGTCATCTGGGTCAGGTCATTGGTGCCGAAGGAGAAGAACTCGGCGACCTCGGCGATCTCGGCGGCGGTCAGCGCCGCACGAGGGATCTCGATCATGGTGCCGAACTTGTACTCGAACTCGACGCCCTTTTCGTCCATGACTTCCCTGGCAATGCGCTCCAGCTTGGGCTGGATCACCTTCAACTCGTTGACGTGGCCAGCCAGCGGGATCATTACCTCGGGTTTGACGACGATGCCTTCGAGGGCCTTGTTGGCGGCAGCCTCGAAGATCGCCCGTACCTGCATTTCAACGATCTCAGGCATCATGATGCTCAGGCGAATGCCACGCATACCCATCATGGGGTTGCTCTCATGCATGCTGTTGATGGCTTCCAGCAGCTCTTCCTTCTCTGTCAGGCCCTCGGTCTCTCCCTTGACCCGCATGGTGATGACCTCTTCGAAGATATCGTCGTGGTCGGGCATAAACTCATGCAGCGGCGGGTCGATCAGGCGGATGATGACCGGCAGGCCATCCATGGCCTCGAACAGACCTTCAAAGTCGCCTCGCTGATGGGGCAGTAACTCGTCAAGGGCCGCCTTGCGTTCTTCGCTGGTGTCGGAGAGGATCATGCGCTGTACCACCGGCAGACGCTCTTCTTCGAAGAACATGTGCTCGGTGCGGCAGAGGCCGATGCCCTGGGCGCCGAAGCTCCGGGCGCGCACCGCATCATCGGGGTAATCAGCGTTGGCCCAGACCTCCATGCGGCGAATCTCGTCGGCCCAACTCAGCAGCGTGATCAGGTCCGTCTGTTCCTCGAAGTCAGGGAAGGTGGTCGGAATTTCGCCCAGGTAGACCTCGCCGGCCGCGCCGTCCAGGGAAACCTGGTCCCCTTCCTTGACGATGATGTCGTTGGCGGTAAAGAAGCGGCCTTCCTGGTTGATCCTGACATCGGAAGCGCCGACGACACAGGGAACGCCGAATTGCCGGGCAACCACTGCGGCGTGGCTGGTAGCGCCACCCTCGCTGGTGAGAATGCCTTTACTTGCCAGCATGCCGTGCACATCGTCCGGGCGGGTGAAGGGACGGACCATGATCACGTCCTGGCCCTCTTCCTTGCCCATGGCCTCGGCGGTATCGGCATCGAAATATACCTGGCCCACAGCGGCGCCGGGAGAGGCGTTGACGCCTGTGGCGAGCAGCTTGCCCTCAGCCTTGGCCATGTTTTTGGCTTCCGTATCGAACTGCGGGTGCAGCAGGGTGTCGACCTGGTCCGGGGAAACCCGCATCACAGCCTCTTCCTTGCTGATCAGTCCTTCGTTGACCATATCGACAGCAATCTTGATTGCGGCCTTGGCTGTGCGCTTGCCGTCACGAGTCTGAAGCATCCAGAACTGTTGGTTCTCAATGGTGAACTCAACATCCTGCATCTCTCGATAGTGTTGTTCCAGCTTCTCGGAAATGTCCAGGAATTGCTGGTAAACCTCGGGCATCTCCTCCTGAAGCCTGGTAATATCCTCGGTATTGCGAATGCCAGCGACCACGTCTTCGCCCTGGGCGTTGAGCAGGTAATCGCCGAACATCTTGCGCTCGCCCGTTGAAGGATTGCGGGTGAAGGCGACGCCAGTGCCACTTTGCCAGCCCATGTTGCCGAAGACCATGGTCATGATGTTGACAGCGGTGCCCAGGTCGTGGCGGATCTTGGCGGCATTGCGGTAGTCGATGGCCCGCTTGCCGTTCCAGCTCTTGAAAACGGCCTCGGTGGCCATCTTCAGCTGGTCGTAGGGATCCTGCGGAAAATCGAAGCCCACATGTTCCTTGATAATGGCCTGGAACTGTTTCGTGAGTTCTTTCCAGTCATCTGCCGTCATGTCGGTGTCGCTGTTGTAGCCTTTCAGCTCCTTGTAGGCAGTCAAAGGATCTTCAAAGGCTTCGTCGTCGATGTCCAACACGACACTGCCAAACATCTGCACCAGCCGGCGGTAGGAATCGTACACAAAACGTTCGTCTTCGGTCAATTCGGCCATGCCTGCCGCGGTCTCATCGTTAAGACCGATGTTGAGTACGGTGTCCATCATGCCGGGCATGGAGAACTTGGCACCGGAGCGGCAGGAAACCAACAGGGGTTTCTTGGGATCGCCAAAGGTCTTTCCTGTGGCTGTCTCGGTGGCCTTCATGGCTGCCAGTTCTTGTTTCCACATTTCCTCGGGGAACTGACCGCCCTCATCCAGATAGGTATTGCAGGCCTCGGTTGTCACAGTGAAGCCGGGAGGTACCGGCACCCCGATGCGGGTCATCTCTGCGAGATTGGCGCCCTTGCCACCCAATAGAGCCCGGACAAGTTCCCATTCGCCGCCAACGTACTCTGTTGCTTCATCTACCTCTCCAAACAGGTAGACCCACTTGTTGCTCATGCTAACTATGCTCCTTGCAAAACTGAGATCTAATATCGAAAAAGAGCCGGATTGTCCCAGCGGAAAACGCCAGCCCTGCAGGGACCTGTTCCCATTCGGATTGGGGAACATATCCTTTACATCAAAAAGGTGTGGCCCGACAGAACGTCAGAGCCCACCAGACAAGAATTATACGACCATTGTGGGGAAAAGGCAAGATTTTTCGGTGAACGATTGGCCGAACACAATACACAATGGGCCACGCGACCTGCCAAGCGTGGAATTGCTTACAGCCCTGGATGATTCTTTGTGGCATACTGGGTGAAGCTAACAATCGAGCCAAGAAAAAGGAGTAGAATAGATCATGGCTGCAAAAATACCTGAATCGCATATCGACCTGATCGCTGGCCCTGTCTATGCGGTATTGACCACCGTTTCAGCGGAAAACACCCCTGAAAATTCGGTAGTCTGGGCCTCCTGGGATGGTACCCATGTTCTGGTTAACACGGCAGAAGGCCGCCGCAAACCGGAGAACATTCGCGGCAACCCCCATGTTGCCGTAGTCGCAATTGATCCCGAAAACCCCTTCCGCTGGATTGACGTGCGAGGAATCGTGGAGGAGATCGTGTCCGATCCCGATAACAGCAACATCAATGCCCACGCCAAACTATATGTGGGCGAAGACGAGTATTACGGTGGCGTCGCTCCAGCCGAGATGAAGGGTACGGAAGAGCGTATCATCTTCAAGATACTGCCCCAACGTGTGGTGGCCTTTCCGCCACAGGGCTAGCAGCCTACACTGACTGCATCTGCGGTTCATCAAATCGGCAACCTGGCAAGACCGGCATGCTTTTGGCGGTCAAATGGCGCCAGGGATGTTTTTTCACGGTACGGGCGGTTTAGAGATCGAGCACAGTGCGTCGGATTAGATTCATCGCCCTACCTCAAAAACAACTCAATCACCGGCACGATCACGTCCGGTCGCTGCACCGGCAACGCCAGCGTCAGCGCGTCACCAGGCACACCAGTGGGCACAAGATGACCGGTCACCTCCGGGTCAGGCTCGCGGATTCTGATCTCCGATGCGTCGTTCAGCAATTGGGCATAGGCGACTTTCCCCGCCAGTCCGGGCAGATGGATAAATTTGAACGGCCAGGCGAACAGATGAAGATAGAGCCGGTCACCGCGCTGGGTGTAGCGGCAGTCGGGCGGTGGCGTGAATTGGCTGGCGCCACAGCGGTAAATAGCCCGGCCGTGCAACCGCGTCCATTCGCCTATTTTGCATAATCGATCGACCGATTGTGGCTCAAACTCACCCCGCCCCGTCGGCCCCACGTTGAGCAGCAGGTTGCCGTTATTGGAAACCGAGTCGATCAACATCCTGACCAGCATCGCCGCCGACTTCCAGTCCAGGTTGTCCCGGTCATGACCCCAACTGCCGTTGAGGGTCTGGCACGCTTCCCAGAGTACGGGCTGGCCGTCCACCAGCAACGGGGCCGCTGGTTGATACTGTTCCGGCGTGATGAAATCGCCGGGGATATCCAGCCGGTTGTTGATGATGATACCGGGCTGCAACTCACGCACCAGTGCCATCAACGTCTCCGCCTCCCAGTCATCTTTGTCCTTGCCTTTGGACCAGCCCCAATCCAGCTCGGGATAGGAGAAGTCGAACCACATGATGTCGATCTTGCCGTAGCGGGTCAGCAACTCCCGCACCTGGCCATAGAGATACGCCCTGTAGGCGGCCATATCCCCCTCTCCGGCAGCCTCCCGGAAAGCCACATCATCGCGCAGGGGGTGCAGCCCATCCACCGTGTACTGGGGGTGATGCCAGTCGATAAGCGAGTGGTAGAAGCCGATTTTCAGCCCCTCGGCGCGCACCGCTTCCACCAGCGGGGCGATGAGGTCCCGGCCGGCCGGCGTGTTGGTGGCTTTGTAGTCGGTCAGGTCCGAATCCCAGAGGCAGAAACCGTCGTGGTGCTTGGATGTGACGACTACGTACTTCATGCCCGCGGCCCTGGCCTGCCAGGCCCACTCCACAGGATCGTAGAGGTCGGGGTCGAAGTGGTCGAAGTACTTCTGATACTCTTCATCGGGGATGCGTTCGAAATGTTTCACCCACTCGTTGCGGGCGGTCGAGCTGTAGATTCCGAAATGGATGAAGAGGCCGAAGCGGGCGGCGGTGAACCAACCGGTGTGGGGATTGGATGCGCTTGTGTCCACGATCTGCTCCTTTTTTGGTGTGGGGGCGTTGCTCTGAAGTCGTACATGAAGGCCAATATCTGCGATTTGATTCAAAACCTGTCAACTCACATAGCGACGCAGGATATCATCGACTTGACTGCCGTAGCCCTCGCCAAAGAGGTTGAGATGGTTCAACACGTGATAGAGTTTGTAGAGTGAAATTCTTTCGTCACGGCCAGGAGCGGGGGGCCAGGCCTCGTCGTACGCCTGGAAAAACTGGGAGGGAAAGCCGCCGAAGAGGTGGCACATGCCCAACTCCGCTTCCCGTTCGCCGTAATAGACGGCAGGATCGATGAGCACCGGTTCTCCGGCAGTATCGATCATCCAGTTGCCACCCCAGAGGTCCCCGTGCAGCACGGATGGTTGGCACTGGCTTTCGTCGATCCAGCCATCGAGATTGGCGATCAGGCGCTCCAGACGCTGTCGTCGTTGTCGCGGCATACGTCCTCGCTGGCCTGCGAGTTCCATCTGGAATCCCAGTCGCCGCCGCCCGTAGAATTCGATCCAGGAATCGCACCAGGCATTGTCCTGGGGAGTGGCGCCGCAGTAATTCCCATGATCCAGGCCGTAGCGTTTTCCGCTGACCCGATGCATGGCGGAAAGGCCGCGGCCCAAGGCGGCACCGGCATCTCCCCTCTGGCCGCTTCCTCGCTCGATCCAGCTCATGACGATGAACGCAGGCCGGTCAGATTGCTTGCCTCCGTGGCCTAGCACCCGCGGCACACGCAGGGTCCCGGTCGAGGCCAGCAGTTGTAATCCACGCGCCTCGGCCTCAAACATCTCCAGCCAGCCTTCCCGGGGTTGGGGAGGCTGGCTGTGCCATTTGACCAGTATGATCTGGCTGCCGAGGGTGACACGGGCGGCCTGGCTGATGTCTCCTCCCCCAACCCTGCGGATATCCCGCGGCGTTGCGCCAAAGAGCTCGCCGAGGGAATCCGTCAATGCCCGGGAAAGCGTATTGCTCACAGCCCCTGTTCCTGGCGAATGAAAGCCAACAGGTTGCGGCTGCTGGCGTTCACCAGTTCGTAGACGTAATCGAAATTGCCCTCGTAGTAGGGATCTGGTACATCCTGGGGAGAATCGGGCGGCGCGAAATCGAGCAGGCGAAAGAGCTTGCCTTCAAGCACTTCTTGCCTGTCCAACCGGCGCAGATCGTCGATGTTGCTGCCGTCCATGGCAATCACATAGTCGGATTCTGCCAGATCGGCTGGGGTAACCTGGCGTGAACGCCCTTGGTAGGGAATGCCGTTGCGTTTCAGCACCTGGCGGGTACCAGGATGGGCCGGCTCGCCGACGTGCCAGCCGGCAGTGCCAACTGAATCCGCTTCGATGTCACCGGACAGGCCCTCGTCGTCCACCAGATTTTGGAAGACGGCTTCAGCCATCGGCGAGCGGCAGATGTTGCCCAGGCAAACAAACAGTACTCGGATCATACGTTTCACTCTCAGGAATAGGTGGGAAGATAGTCTCCGTGGGCTTCGATCATCTCGTCGACCAGAGCCCATATCTGCTCGAGATCCAGCTCGGCGGCGGTGTGCGGATCGAGCATGGCGGCATGGTAGATGTGTTCTCTTTTGCCGGTCAGTGCTGCCTCCACGGTCAACGCCTGCGGGTTGATGTTGGTCTGCATCAGGGCAGCCAGATGAGGGGGAAGGCTGCCTATCTGCGTCGGTTGCAGTCCGTTTTTATCCACCAGGCAGGGAACCTCCACGCAGCAGCCCTGGGGCAGGTTGTCGATCAGGCCCCGGTTGCTCACATTGCCGTAGACGACACGGGGAATGTCTGTTTCCATGCTGTGAATGATCAGCGAGCCATATTCGTGGCTGCGGCGCACCTGGAGGAATTCTCCAATCTCCTCCAGGATCTCAGTTGGGAAACCGCTAGCCTTTAACTGTTCCTGTAATTTTTCGGGACTCGTGCCCAGGGGAATCGAACCCAGATTCTGAAGCAGCTGGTCCTTTATTTCCCATCCTGCTACCGCCAACTCGCAGCGCTCGATATATTCGTCCAGCGGGATCTCATATTTTTCGATCAGGTCGGGTCGATCCCGTTTGATAAACCAGGGCACGTATTCGGCAAAGTGCTCACTCGATTCCGTCACGAAATAACCGGTGCGCCGCAGCATCTCGTAGCGCACATGATCGGCCAACCCGCGGTAGCGCCTGCCGTACGTCCCTTTCTCCCCAACTTCCCGTAATAAGGGATAAAGATCCTGTCCATCCCGTTCGAAACGCAGGTAGAAGGCCATATGGTTGATCCCGGCGCAGAGATAGTTGATCTGCTCGAAAGGAACGTCGATATCCTCGGCCAGGTGCATGGCTGTTCCCTGCACGCTGTGACACAGGCCCACCGTATTGATCGAAGTGGCCCGGTCGATGGCCCAGCAGATCATTGCCATGGGATTGACATAGTTGAGGAAGGTCACATCGGGGCATAGCTCTTCCATGTCTTTGCACATGTCCAGGATCACCGGGATGGTGCGCAGGGCGCGCATGATCCCGCCAATGCCCAGGGTATCGGCGATGGTCTGGCGAAGACCGTATTTCTTTGGAATCTCGAAATCGATCACCGTACCTGGTTTGTAGCCGCCCACCTGGATCATGCAGATGGCGTAGTCAGCGCCATCCAACGATTGCCGGCGATCGGTGGTTACCTCGATGGTCGGTTTGGCGTCCAACAGATGGGCGGTGCGATGGGCAATCGCTTCAGTGGTAGCAAGGCGCTCGGCGTCGATGTCGTGCAGACTGATGGTGGCGTCTGCCAGCTCGGGGTAACTGAGAATGTCACCCAGTAGATTTTTGGCGAAAACGGTACTGCCTGCACCGAGGAAACTTATCTTTGCCATGGGGTTGTATCCTTTCTCTCAAGCAACGGCGATGCGGGGCATCCAGAGGGGTTCGTTGCCAAGTATGGCGTGAAGCAGCTTGTTTGTGAGTTCGGTTTTCAGATCAATGAAGTCGGGTTCATTCCATAGGTTGTTCACCTCGCCGGGATCTTCCAGAAGATCGAACAGTTCACCGTAGGGACGTCCGAAGTAAACGGTGATCTTGTAGCGGTCATCGAGATAGGTTTTGAGGTGCAGTGTCGTCGGCTGGTGGTGGTTTTCCACCAACACATGGTCCCGGGCCGTTGCTTGTTTGCCCAGCCAAACCTCCTTCTGGTCGACGCCGGTCATGGTGCGCGGGATCTGGCACCTGGCCAGGCTCAACAGTGTCGGCGCAAAGTCAACCAGCGACTGCAGGGCATCGCTGCGGATACCTTGCGCCACCCGTCCGGGCCAGCGCACGATCATGGGGACCCGCAAGAGGTCCTCGTAGTGGAACGCGCCTTTGGCAATCAGCCCATGTTGTCCGAACAGATGACCGTGATCCGACGTGAAGATGACCACCGTGTTCTCAGCCAGGCCCAATTGATCCAGCCTGTCCAGAATCTGGCCGATATATTTGTCCATCAATGAGGTCATGCCATAGTAGACTGCGATATCTTTTGCCAACTCCTCTTGCTCATGCAGATGGGAGTGAAAGCCGTGGCAGGCATTGCCATCCGGTTCAGACCACGGCGAGAAATCGGGTGTAGCTTGCTGGGTCAGCTGAAAGTGAGGTGGATTGCGGTCATGTTCGCCCGGTACCAGCGCTGGAACGGTCAGGTCCTCCGGGTTGTAGAGGCTATCCCATGGTTCGGGCGCCAGGTAAGGGGGATGAGGATCGAAGAAGCTGGCCCAAAGCAAGAAGGGCTGGTTGTCGCGCTGGTAGTCAGCCATCAGGGCTGTTGTGCGCTCGGCGATCCAGCGATCGTAGTGATATTCCTCGGGGATCAACCATTTTCGATGCTGGTCGGGGTTGTTGCCGGTGGGTGGTTGAAAAAAGTCCCGCCAGTTATCGCAGCCCTGATCCTCCATCCAGATGGCGTAGTGCTGGCCCACGTGGGCCTCGTCGGCGTGGTTGCGAGCCAATTCTACATGCTGGAAGCCGTAAAAGGGACCGTGAAAGCCTCGCCAGAAGTCCAGGTCCTGGAGGATCGGGTGGGACTCCAGCGAGGGGTAATCATCGGTGCCGCGCAGTGGCTGGAAGTGGGCCTTACCGACCAGCGCCGTGCTGTACCCTGCGTCGGCCAGCGCATCTCCGACCGTGGGCACAGTCTCTGGTAGCTTAGTGCCCAACGCGTAGGCGCCATGTTGGCTGGGATACAACCCGGTGATCATGGACGCGCGCGTTGGCGTGCAGGTTGGATTGGGGCAATAGGCCCGGTTGAAGATCGTTCCCTGGGCTGCAAGCCGGTCCAGATTGGGGGTATGAAGCTCCGGATTGTTGTAACCTATGGTCCGCCAGTGTTGTTGATCGCTGGTGATTAACAGAATGTTGGGTTTGGGCATAGTGGTTTTCGGCAGCCAATGTGTGGCAGCGTTAGCGAATCTTTCGTAACCTTTGCATCCAATCGTAGGGATAGTGCAGATCAGGTTTACTCACTGTGGTCAATTGAGCCATGTTTTCGTCGGAGAGGGCCCAACCGACCGCGCCCAGATTGTCCTCCAGGTGGGCTACCGTGCGGACGCCGATGATGGGTGCTGTGACTCCAGGGCGATGGTGCAGCCAATTCAGCGCAACCTGGGCCGGGGTCTTGCCCTCATCCTTTGCAACTTCCAGCAAGGCGTCGATGATGGCCCAGGTGCGCTCCAGATTGTAGAGGCTCCAGGCCTCACTCCAGCCCCCCTTTTCCGCCTGATCGATGCGGGTGCCCTCGATGGGTGCTGTCATGCCGCGCTGGTATTTCCCGCTCAGCCAGCCGCCTCGCAAGGGGCTCCATGGGATGATGCCCAGCCCTTCGTTCATGCAGACCGGTACCAGCTCCCATTCGATGGAGCGATCTAGTAGATTGTAGAGGGGCTGCAAGCAGGTGAAGGCTTCCCAGCCATTGTGCCGGCTCAGGTCGACAGCCTTTTGAATCTGCCAACCACTGAAGTTGCTGGCACCGACATAGCGCACCTTGCCACTTCTTACCAGATCATTCAGGGTTGAAAGCGTTTCTTCCAGCGGCGTGATCGGGTCCCAGCCATGGACCTGATACAAGTCGATGGTATCGGTGCCCAGGCGCCGCAGGCTGTCTTCGACCGAGTCCAGGATGTGTTTGCGACTCAGGCCAAGCTCATTGGGCCCTTCGCCCATGGGAAAACGGACCTTGGTGGCAATGATCAGGTCCTGGCGCTTTTTGCCCTGTAACCAACGGCCGACGATCTCCTCCGACACGCCGCGGGTGTAGACATTGGCGGTATCCAGGAAGTTGCCACCATCTTCCATGAATCGATCCATGATCTCGAAACTGGTTTTTTCGTCGGTATCGCGCCCGAAAGTCATGGTTCCCAGGCAGAGCGCGCTGACCTTGAGACCGGTTTTGCCCATAAAACGGTAGATCATAGTTTCTCCTTAAAGTGTGTAGTGGGAAAGTAGACAAGTAGATAAGTAGATAAGTAAACAAGGGCTTCAGGAGGTTATCTCGTCCTCTGACAGGGATTCGGCGATGACGGGGTTCCCATCAGGCCAATCCGTTTACCCACGCAAATTGACACATCCTCCTTGTTTCCTTGTCTACCTGTTTCCTTACTGCACCAGCCCGGTCAGCATCCGGAAGACGATGGGTCCCAACACCCACAGACCACTGAAGAGTGCAGCCGGGAAGATAAGTGCGACCAGAAGCCACAGCACCAGCCAGCCCCAACCGGCACCCTGTTCTTCCGCTTCGAAGGTCACGTCGACCGTGGCGGGATCGAAGGTGTCGTCGGTATCGACGACATAGGTGCCGGCGATTTTATCATGCCATCCCTGGCGTTTTCTGTCAAAGGCGATCCAGAGAAATCCAAGGGACAATACAATGCCGCTGATGATATAGCCGACATATCGCAGTAAGGCCTTGCCGAAGGAGGGTGGAGCGCCTTCGTCGGTGATCACCCTGAGCCCGAGGACCGCCTTGCCGACCGTCTGTCCTGATTTCGACCAGGACCACACGTAGTACAGAACGGAGACCAGGATTCCAAGGCCCACAAGCAACAGGTTAAAGGAGACGGGGTCGAAGGGATTGTAGCTGGAGACTACGATGGTCAGAAAGCCAACCGCAAAAAACACCATAAGCGTGATGGTTAGCATAATCAAGACATCAAAGACCATGGCGAACAAACGCGGTTTGAATCCCTTGACTCCGATAGTCAGCTTGCGGCGCTCAGTCGTTTGTCCCGGATCGGTGGTGGTCATGGTTTTATCCTTACATTCGAGACGATAGCACCGATGAATCATCCAGCGTTTCAGTTCCCATGAGATTCTTCACTGCGAAGCGGACTTGCATGAGCGTTGCGTGCCATTTCAGCGTAGTGCGAGTACAGTCTGGCGCAGATAATTGGGTAGATGCCGTAGGTCACGCTACCAGCGTGACATCTCTGGTAACCCACGACGGTCCGGCTACCAGCCGGACCTACATATCTTCATGGTCCTTTTCACCCGGCTGTGCCAGTAGATTTGGCTCAGGCCGGTCTTTACGGTGCACGTCGATGCGAACGAATCCCGCTCGGGATGTTCACTTGTTTTCTTGTATACTTGTTTCCCTGCTTCCCTGTTCCTCATCCACTCATGCGCTCCGCTATCCGGATAATCCGCTGAACTGCGGCAGCCATTGCTTTTCCGCCGCCAGCATTTCGTCGACCATGTCCCGGATCTCGTCCAGCGTGCAGACCGCCGCGGTCAATGGATCCAGCATGACAGCATGGCGAACGGCCTCGATGCAGCCGGACGAGGAAGCGGTAACGATCAATTCCTGGACGTTGATGTTGGTGCGGTTGAGTGCTGCCAGCTGCGCTGGATAGTCTCTCACGTGAGTGGGTTGCACACCGCTGCCGTCGACCAGGCAGGCGACTTCGACGCAACAACCTTCGGGCAAACGGTCGATAAGGCCGGTATTGGGCACGTTGCCGTTAATGGAGATCGGGTTGTTTGTCTCGATGGCCTCGATGATTCTTGAACCATACTCGTGGCTGCGTTCGGTTTCTGCCTCGCTTGCGACGATCTCCTCGTACTCGGCCCGGAAGGCTTCCCAGCGATGCAGGCAGTGGCGCAGATATCCGCCCGTGCGGGCGTAGTCATACCAGGAGTTGATCTCGTCGGTGAACCTGGGCACCAGCACCTGGTTCACCATCTCAGGGCTTTTGCGAAAGTAGGGCATGTATTCGCTGGCATGGCCACTGGACTCGGTGACGAAGTAGCCAAAGTGTTTCATGATGTCGATTCGCACCGGCTCCTCGCCGCAGACCTCGGGCCTTTCAATGGCATCCCAAATCAGTGGATAGAGGTCCTCCTTGCCGCGGCGGAATTCCAGGAAGAATGCCTGGTGGTTGATGCCGGCACAGAGGAAATTGATCTCCTCGTAGGGTAGGTTGATCCAGCGGGCCAGCATCTCGCTGGTGCCTTGCACACTGTGACAGAGACCAACATGGGGCCGGCCGCTCTCTTCGGCAACTGCCCAGCAGTTGGCTGCCATGGGATTGACGTAGTTGAGCAATAACGCATCGGGTGCGACCTCGTCCATGTCATTGCACAGATCGAGCAGCACCGGGATCGTGCGCAGGGAGCGGAAGACGCCGCCCGGCCCCAGGGTGTCGCCGACACATTGCTCCACGCCGTAGCGCTGCGGGATCTCGATATCCAGTCTATAGGCTTCCAGGCCACCCTGTTGAAAGGTCGTTACGACATAATCGGTGCCGGTGACAGCCTGCCGTTGATCAATGGTCGCTTCGACCCGAGCGTTGATTCCCCGTTGATCGATCAGGGCCTGGACAATGCCTCTTGACTGTTCCAGGCGCTGGGGGTCGATGTCCATCAGCGAGATGATACTTCCCTGCAGCGCGGGCGCCAACAGGATATCGCTACATAGCTGGCGCGTGAAAACCAGGCTTCCTGCGCCGATGAATGTGATCTTAGGCATTTTTCTGTTTTATCTCCATCCAATGGTCAATCTTTCGGCCCAGTCTCCCAGCACCGGTATCTTCCTGACCTTGCCCTGAAAAGCGGATATCATGCCGACGATCCAGCCTGCCAGCAGGCCAATAATCACGACGATAACAAATGAGAATAGAGCGATGGCTACGATCGGTCCGGCGATGGGAATATGGAAAAGCAGCCAGCCGACGGCGGCCCATATGATTGGACAAAGAATAGCCGCGCCGACAATCAATATGGACTGCCAGGCATGGAATTTCGCGAAGGAGTCATGCCGCCGGAAGAGAAAGACATAGAGCCAGCCAATGATGAGCAGCAAATAGGACAGGAAGGCAGCGATGCGACTTGAGGTGCTCATTGCCGGCCTCCTACCCCTCTAAGCTCCAACTCCCTGGCGAAATGGCAACTGACGAAATGTTCAGGTCTGGCTTCGCTTAGTTCCGGCACTTCCTGGTGACAGATGTCCTTGGCATAGCGGCAACGAGGATGGAAGACACAGCCCGGCGGCGGATTGGCAGGGCTTGGCACATCACCCTCCAGGATAATGCGATCGGGCTGGATATCCGGGTCAGCCGGCGGCACAGCGGAGACCAACGCTTCTGTGTAGGGATGCATTGGATTCCAGAGCAAGGTTTCCGTGTCGGCCATCTCGACGATCTTGCCGACGTACATGACGGCAATCCGGTCGGAGACATGCTCTACCACCGACAGGTCATGAGCGACAAAGATCAAGGTGAGTCCCATCTCTTCCTGAAGCTCCTGAAGCAGATTGAGCACCTGGGCCTGGACGGAAACATCCAATGCCGATACCGGTTCATCGGCCACGATCAGTCTTGGGTTGAGCGAAAGGGTACGGGCCAGGCCGATGCGCTGCCGCTGCCCACCGGAAAACTCATGGGGATAGCGTTGCATGTAAGCCGGATCGAGGCCCACGGCCCGCATGAGTTCGGCTACCCGATCCTCCAGTTCCTTGCCCTTGGCCTCTCCATGGATGATCAACGGTTCACCGATGATATCCTTGACCGTGAAGCGGGGATTGAGAGAACTGAACGGATCCTGAAAGATCATGCGCATTTCACGGCGCAACGGCTTCATCTCGCTCTTGCTGATCTGGGCCACGTCGATTCCCTCGCCGTTGGCCCTCCAGTACCAGACCTCTCCGTCGGTCGGATCGTAGAGGCGCAAAATTGCGCGCCCTGTTGTGGTCTTTCCGCAGCCACTTTCGCCAACCAGGCCCATGATCTCGTTCTCGCGCAGGCTGAAGCTGACGCCGTCGACCGCCTTGACGTAACCCACGACTTTCTGTAGCAGGCCCCGGCGTAGGGGGAAATACATTTTGAGATTTTTGACGTCCAAAATCACGTTGTCGGGATCTTTTATCGGCATCACACTTACTCGCTCACCGGCACGACGATTGTCGTCTCTTCCATGATGATATCGGGATCGGTCCAGCCCTTCTGTATCATCAGCTCTTGAGGGGCCCGTCGGTAGAGAAGCCGGGCCTCCACCGTGACCGGACCGCCGTCCGGCGCTGCAAAGGTGAAATGATTGGTATCGGTTTCGAAGGCCGCCAGGCGGGTGTCCTCCACCAGTTCGATCTCTCGCCAATAGGCTGCGGTGGGCGCTTCACCGCTCCAGCGATCCTTGAGAACCTTGACGTAGTAGTGGCCTGCCTGGCCGGCCAGGTCGCCGGTCCAACCGGGCAGCACCGGTCCATTCACCAGTGCCAGTCGATTGCCCTCGGAATCGCTGGCTGTCACCACCAGCAGCATCTGGCGCAGGGGCGTTCCTGTGGGCACATGATGGCCGGTCTGGTCGTTGCTGATGCTCACTTCCACCGACACCTGATCGCCGCTGGATTTAGCACTGGTTTCCATGCTTACGGCGTTTTGCATCAGATACTCGTCGCCGATGCCCGGCATCAGGTGATTGTGGATGCGCTTGGGATCCCGCTCAAGCCCACCTTTTTCGGGGTAGACATAGTAGGCGTAGTCGACGGAAGGCATGTGGCAGTTCTGGCAGGTCTGGCCCGTTTCCGGATCGCTGTAGGGGCTATCCAGCCATTCGCCGTAGGAATCGTAGACCGCGACACCCCCGGCCATGTCGTGACTGCCGGCCACGCCGCCGAAAATCCCGTGATGGCAGGGCGCACAGAAGGCACTCTCCTCCTGTAACGGCAAAAAGCTGTCGTGGCCGGATACATCGTCGAAGGATCCCAGGAAGAGATCGTGTCCCTCCTCCGGGCGGAAGAGCTGCAACGAGGTGACCCCCGGCCTGGCCGCCCAGGGCAGGTCATCTTGCGGGTTCAGGATCACGTTGCCAATCTTGTGGCAGAAGTCGCAACTCATACCCTCCGCGGCCACACCTTTAAGATCGGACGGGTTGACACCGTAGGGTACTTCATCCGACATCTGGGCGGTGAAATTGGTGTGGCAGCCAGCCCAGCCACAGGTGTTGGTGGTTTCCAGATTGGAGGCAGCCGGGGTGTGACAGGCAGCGCAGTTGCCGGTGCGGTCGGGGTAGTCGATACGCAAGCCGGGCCCATAATCGGGCTGGCCCGGTTCGAGGGGCAATGGCAAGCCTGCCGCGTCCCGCTTGACCCTGGTTCTGTTGCCGTGAACATCGGTGCCCTGGTACAGGGTCAGGAAACGAGGATTTGTGGCGGAAAGGGCATGGGCGTCCTGTTGCCATTCCAGGTAAGAGGGATGGCATTCGCCGCAGGTTTCGGAGGGAGCAAACTGGTAGTCGACGTTGTCTTCCGTGCTGTAGCGCAACAGGTCAATTGTGACGGAGTCGTCGCCGGGCAAGGCGTTGGCTGCGCCGCCGTAGTAGCCCAACGACCAGGCAGTTACTGTCAGGGTTGGGGGTTCGCTCACTGCCAGGCAAACCAGTTTGAAAGCACCGTCGTCGCCCGTCGTGGTCATGATCTCCGTCGCCTGGATTCTTACGGTGGCATTTTTTACCGGCCCGTCGGCGTCAAAGACAAAACCGGATATCTCGTCGGCAATAGGGATAGCATCAACCGACTCCGCTGTTGCCATTGCCGGCAGCGTAGCCTCAGTATCCGCGTCTGTCGGTTCGGCAGGCGAGTTTACCGGCGCCGGCACAGGCGCAACGGGGTAGGGAGCCACGCAGGCAACAGTGCCCAGGGCGATCAGTCCAGATAATACAGCTATAATCAATAGTTTATGCATAGTTTGTCCAGTTGCTGAGTCTAAGTTTTTTCACCGGTGACAGAGGCACTGCGTGACGATAGACGTCCATTTGTCGTTGCGAGGCCGCAGGCCGAAGCAAGCTCAAGCGATTTTGAGGCGAAAAGCTCTTAGCTTGGTCCGAGATTGCCACGTCAGCCTTCCTCACAGTCGGCTTCCTCGCAATGACCTACGCCTTGATGTCCATTAGCCTCTGCCATTGACAATTGACCATTGACCATTAGCCTCACCGTGCCGTCGAATAGGGATCGGCGGCATCGCGCAGCCCATCGCCCAGGAAGTTGAAGCCAAGTACGGCCACGATGATAAAGATCACAGGGCTCAGAATCCAGGTATGGGAGCCCAGGGTTTGCAAACTGTTGGCCTCCTTCATCAGAAATCCCCAACTCACCAGGGGTTCCTGAATGCCAATGCCGAGAAAACTGAGGAAAGCCTCCGCCAGAATGATGGACGGAACGGTCAGGGTCAATACGACGATCACATGGCTGAGGGAGTTGGGAAACAGGTGTTTGAAGATAATCCGGTTGTCGGAGGCGCCCATCTCCTTGGCAGCCATGATAAAGTCGGTCTCGCGGAAGGCCATGATCTGGCCGCGCACCTGTCGCGCCAGCTGGGTCCAACCCAGCAGCGCGAAGATCATGGCCATCACCATAAATACCTGCAAGGGTCCCCAGGTGGGTGGAATGATGGCTGCCAGTGCCATCCAGAGAGCCAACTGGGGAAAGGATTGCATGAACTCGATGAATCGCTGCAGCAGATTGTCGATTGTGCCACCATGATAGCCTGAATACACACCGATGAAGGATCCCAGGGCCACGGTAATGAAGGTAGCGAAAAGGCTCAGGGAGAGGGAGATGCGGCCCGCCTCGCATGAGCGGCCAAAGAGGTCCCGTCCAAACTTGTCGGTGCCCAGCAAAAAGATGGTGCCACCCTCCTCCACATCGTAGAGATGTAGCCGGCTTGGGATGATGCCCAGGATCTTGTACTGCCAGCTCTCGACCAGGAAACGCAGGAAATATTTCTGGCTGGTGTCCTCGGACCAGATGGGCTCGAAGGTTTCGGGAGCCAACTCGAGCTGCTGCAGATAGGTGAAGGGCCTCAGATGAAACTTGCCCTGCTCGTCGAAGAAATGGACTCGCTGGGGAGGGATATAGCTGTCGACCATCACCAGTTTTCCCGGGTCGGTGGGGGAGAAAAAATCGGAGAAGATGGCAAGAACGATCAGCATAATGACCATCAAGGCACCGATAATGGCGACCTTGCTGCGCCGGAATCGCCGCCAGACCAGCTGCATATAGCTCTCGTGGTGCTGTTCCGCTGCAAATACGGCCAGATCGAGCCGGGCGGTGCGAGTGCTGATGGATTCTTGGTTGGGGGATGGTACGTTCATGGACATGGACGAACGGCGTACCTCCAGTTATTGATAACGAATGCGCGGGTCGAGCATGGCCAGGGCCAGATCGGCCAGCAGGTTGCCGATCACCAGCACCATGCTGATAATCAACAGAATGCTGCCGGTTACAAAGATGTCCTGGCTGATCAGCGAACTGTAAAAGAGAGGGCTGATGGTCGGAATGCTCAGGACGATGGCGACCTCCAACTCACCCTGGATCATATAGGGCAACACCATGCCCTGGTACATGATGATGGGATGCAGGGCATTGGGCACGGCATGTTTGTTCATCACCTTGCCCTCGGCCAGGCCCTTGGCCCGGGCCGTGGTCACGTACTGGGCGTTCAGCACGTCCAGCAGGTTTCCCCGCATGATACGCATGTTGGCTGCAACGCCGCCCAGGCCGGCGATCAGGATCACCGGCCAGATATGTTGGATGAAATTGCCCAGCTTGGGGATGGACCAGGGCGCCAGCACGTACTGGGGCGAAAAGAAGGAACTGATGTGCTGCTGGCCGAACCCAAACACCAGTATGTAGGCCAGGACCAGGGCCAGGGCAAACCTGGGTATTGACATAAATACAAAGGCGGAGAGCGCGGCCAGATTGTCGGCCGTGCTGTACTGGCGGGGCGCGACGTAGATGCCTACACCGATGCCAATCACCGTTGAGATAAAGTGGGCCAGGAAGGCCAGCAGCAAGGTGCGGGGCAATCGCTCCGCGATCAACTCACTCACCCCCTTGCCCCCGTAGGCCATGGCAGGTCCGAAGTCTCCCCTGGTGACGATGCCGGAGATCCAGTTGTAGTATCTTTCGACAAAGGGGCCATCAAGGCCATAGCGCTCGCGGACCTTATCCCCTGCCACCTCAGCCTCCGATGCTGACATGCCTCCCTGCTGGATAAGCCGCATTTCATACTGGGTCGCAAAATCCCCGGGCGCCAGCTCGATGACCAGAAAGGAGACCACACTGACGCCAAAGATGACCAGCAAGGCGAAAAAGAGGCGACGCAGCAGATAGTTGATCATTGGCCTGTCATCCCATTTGATTTCGTCGGAGGAACTCTCCGGGGCCCCGGCGGCTGCCAGGACCCCGGAGATCGGGTCGTTCAGCTATGCGCATCAGGCGACACGCATTAGGTCATTCAGATCATTCT
>JAYELL010000052.1:25563-38997 GCA_034717495.1 Chloroflexota bacterium
GGCCTGTCATCCCATTTGATTTCGTCGGAGGAACTCTCCGGGGCCCCGGCGGCTGCCAGGACCCCGGAGATCGGGTCGTTCAGCTATGCGCATCAGGCGACACGCATTAGGTCATTCAGATCATTCTCCGTAGAGCGGGATCGCGTTGGGCCGGATCTGCTCCAACTGCTGGTCTTCTGGTACCCAGACCTGGTCCGGTTGAACGTTGCCCCAGGTCCACTGGTAGAGGAAGGTGGGGGTGCCAACCGGGATGTTCTGGAAGCGTTCCGCCAGGGCAAGGCCGTAGCTGCCGATCACGATTCCGATGTCGTACAGATTCTCGGTGAAGATCTGGTTGTACTCGTTCATCAACGCCTGGCGCCTGTCAGCATTCGGCTCCAGCTTGAACTCGTTGACAATGCGCACCAGCTCTTCCTCGAAGGGCTGGAGCTGGCGTTCGCCGGCGTCAGCCACGTGCCAGAAAGGCATTTGGTCGGTCACTGGCGCGATATCGTCGGCCCGGGTGAAGGGTACAGCCCATTCCTGTGCGCCGCGGGTGATTTCCATTTCCCAGTTTCCGGCGAGGTTGGTTTCTCGTGAAGTAGGCGAAGTCACCGGCCGGAAGTTGATCTGGATGCCAACCTGGTTGAAGAGAGCCACCAGGGCTTCGGCCATCTCCACGGAGGCCTGCTGATCCTCGACTGCCTGCAGGGCGATCACCAGGTCGTCGCCGGCCAGCGGCCCGTCGGTCCAGTTGAGGATGCCATTGCCATCGGTGTCTTCGAAGCCCAGTCCCGCCAGTAGTTTTTCGGTGGCCTCAGGGGCGTAGGGGTAGTAGACCACCGAGTCCTTGTCGAAGTAGGGGGAGCCTGGGAAGAGGCCGCCTGCCCAGGGGCGCAGGAAGGGGCCGCGCACCACCGCCTGCCCCAGGCCATCACGATCGATCGCCTGGCTGAGGGCCCGGCGGAAGTCAACGTTGCGGAACAGCTCGCGCAATGCCGCGTCGCGCTCATCTTCAACGCCCAGCGTGGCTGACTGGTTGACCTGCAGATAGTAGCCCAGGGTTTCAGGGCCCCACTCCACGTAGAAGTGAGCGTCATCCTCGGCCTGGCGCTTCATGGTCTCGATGAAGGTGCCCGGGTTCTCCAGGTTGCTGTGGTCGATGCTGCCGGCCAGGGTGCCCAGGGTGCGGCCAACGCCTTGGGTGCCCTTCTCGAACAACACTTCGTCCAGGTAGGGCAGCTGCTTGCCTGCTTCATCCACCTTCCAGTAGTAGGGATTGCGGCGCAGGACCATGATCTCATCGGTCTTGTAGTCCACGGCCACCCAGGGACCCATGGTGACCGGCGGCAGGCGGTCGGGCGGCCAGGCGGTCATGAAGGTATCGTAGTCAGCATCGGAATTGAAGGCCGGATGGTACTGTGCCCAGATGTGTTCCGGCACGATATTGAAGTCGTAATCGTCCATGACGAACATCTTCTGAACCGGGAAGGGCACGGGGAAGGTCCACTTGATGGTGTAGTCGTCCAGGGCCTCCAGGGTGATATCCTGGCCGTCGACCTGCCAGGTGGTGCGGGAGGTGTTGGAATTGACGTTTGTATCCAGGATGATGTGTTCCCAGGTGAACATCACATCCTCGCTGTTGAAGTCCTCACCGTCGGACCATTTGGCGCCCTCGATCAGGTTCATGGTCAGTTCCAAGCCATCCTCCGACCATTCCCAGTCCTTGGCCAGGTTGGGGAAAGGCAAGACAGCATCGCCGCGCAGGAAGATGGGGCCGGTTTTGAGCAAGGCCTCCTGGTAGATGATGTTGATGCCGAACCAGCCCTGGGTCTGTCCGGCGCCCAGGTTCCAGCCCTCGGTGGGGCAGGCGGAGAAGTCGCGCCACATGCCGCCGTATTCGCCCAGGCCATTGGACATGGCCCCTTCCAGGAAGACCTGGGGCTCGGCGGGCAATCGTTCAGCCACGGGGGGCAGGGTGCCATCTTCTACCAGCGCATCCATCCACTCCGGCTGGCTGTATTCGTCCAGCGCCTTGTAGACGATCATCTCGTCCAGGTTGAACTTCTTGGGTTCGCGGCCAATGGTCAGGGGTGCGCCATCGGGATAGGGAATGGCTCCCTGGATCTCGACGACCTCCTGGACGATCTTTTCGACCTCGACCTCGACCGTCTCCATGACGATCTTTTCGACCTCGACGATCTTCTCGACCACCTCAGGCGGGGCAGCAGGTACACAGCTGATGAGCATGCTCAGGACGATGAGCATGGCCAGCATGATAGTTACTGACTTCTTCATTGAAAAATCCTCCTGTGATTCTGGTCTCCTTCTTTGGAGAACCGGGTTGGATTGGTAAACAATGGGTTTCCTGCGAGCGTTGACGACGGTGGGTGCTGTTTGATCACCTCCTTAAATGCTGGCCAGGACACTTTTGTCGTTGAGCCTGAGAGAAATGGTAATAACTATCAGCAATTCACCAAATGAAGATTAACTCAGCGCACCCAACAGGCCACCAGATGGCCGGGCGCGACCTGCTTAAGCTCAGGTTCTTCCCGGTGACAGATCTCCTCGGCAAGCGGGCATCGGGGTGCAAATGCGCAACCTACGATCTGTTCGGTCGGGCTGGGGACCATGCCTTCGATCGGAATCAGTTTTTTGCGTTCCTTGCGGCCGAATACCGGAACCGAATTGAGCAGTCCGGTTGTATAGGGGTGGAGGGGTGCATGGAAAAGTGTACGCACATCGGTGTATTCCACGATCTTGCCCACGTACATGACCGCCACGTAGTCGGCCGTCTGGGAAACGACCCCAAGGTTGTGGGTAATCAGGATAATGGAGGAGCCGAAATCTTCCTGGAGCTCTCGCATCAGATCGAGGATCTGGGCCTGAACGGTTACATCCAGTGCCGTTGTGGGCTCATCTGCAATCAGGATAAGGGGATTGCAGGAGAGGGCCATGGCGATCATAACACGCTGGCGCATGCCACCGCTCAGCTGGTGGGGATATTGGGTCAGGCGCTGCTCCGGATCACCGATGCGTACCTTTTCCAGCATCTCCAGCGCCCGGTCCATTGCCTCGTCGTGGCTGACCTTCTGGTGCAGCTCAACCGCCTCGGCGATTTGCGCCCCCACGGTGTACAGGGGATTCAACGAGGTCATCGGTTCCTGGAAGATCATGGCGATGTCCGAACCGCGGATACTGCGCATCTCGGGACCCTTGGGATCCAGCCTGGTGATATCGACGACCGGCCCATCTTTGGGTCGCAGCAGGATTTCCCCGCTGACGATACGGCCTGGTGGGGATTGAATGAGCCGCATCACAGAGCGGGCCGTGACGCTTTTGCCGCAACCACTCTCGCCTACCACGCCCAGGGTAGAGCGATGTCCCAGGTGGAGGTCGACGCCATCAACCGCCTTGACGGTACCTCGCTCCAGGAAATAGTAGGTTCGCAGGTCATTGATCTCAAGCAGCGGGGTATCGGTTCCGTTGGTTGATTGGGCCGTCACAGGCGAAGTTGTCTGGCTCATAGGTGGGTTTGGCTGGCCGAAGCTTCGCGCGGCTGAAGAACGGCGGCGTGGTCCTCCGCCTCGACAGGTTTTTTCTGATGGGACTTCATCGCCTGTTCCACGGCTTCAAGCAAGGTGTTGGGGGGGACCGGTTTCACCAGGTAGCTCGCTGCCCCGAGCTGAAGGCCGCGGCGTCGTTCGTCGATGGCGGTGCAGATAATCACAGGAATGGGGGTTGACTCGTTGCTCTTCCAGGTCGAAATAGCGGTCAATAATGTCCACCCGTCATCATCTGGCAGCACCGGCTCGAGCACGACGGCCGCAACTTCCCTGTTTTCCAGCAGTAGATAGGCGTCCCTGGCATTTTGGCTGCTAAGGACATGGTAGACGCGACCCAACTCGCGTTGGTAAAGCTCTCGGGTAGCTTGATCGGCCTCTACAATGAGAACCGTGGATGCATCCGTGGTCATTGTTAACACCGGGACTAGAAACACAGGTGACGACAATCGAGACACTCCCATTATAAACGGTTTGTTCGCAGTTGTCTTGAACTATTAGGGACTGGAATTGGATATTTAATGCCTTGTAAATCAGATTCTTGCACGCTGGGCAATTGGTACGCGCGAAAAATGCTGGTACGGGCGAAAAACATTGGTAGGGGCGACTCATTCCCAGAAAGAATGTACTTGGCGGGGATTGGTTTGCAGGCAGGGGCATTGTTTGCAGGCGGGAATCTAATTCAGGAATGAGTCGCCCCTACGAATCGACTGGCTGGCCCAGGCCGGGGGTTCAGTTCCGGTACAGAGCGCCATGACTCTCAGGATCGAAGCCATCTGGCCATTTGGTGCGGCTATTGTAGCGAGCGCCACGGAGACTTGCCCCCGCAAGGTTGGCGTCTCGCAGGTCGGCAAAACGCAGGTCCGCGCCGTCGAGAGTGGAGTTTTGCAAATCCGCCTCGATCATCAAAGCGCCGGTCAGAATGGCGTTGGTCAGATCGGCCCCGTTCAGCAGCACCTCGCGAGCGACGACCTTTCGCATGTTGGCGCCGGTCAGGTCTGTTCCTCGCATGTCGGCCCAGCGGATACTGGCGACGACAAGCTCAGCTTCGAAAAGGTTGGCATTTCGTAGATCGGCCTGGTCCAGGTTGGTGTCGCGCAGGTCGGCCCGGAATAGATCTGCGTTGCGCAGGTTGGCACCTTCCAGATCGGCATTCAGAAGCTTGCTCTCACGCAACTCGGCCCGTTCCAGGTCTGCGCCACTTAGATTTGAGAAGAGCAATTTGGTGTCGCGCAATTCGGCATGGCGCAAGATCGTACCTTGCAGGTCGGCATGGCTCAGGTCTGCGCCACTGAGATTGGCGTGGCTCCAATCGTATCCGGCGCAATGGCGCGGGCAGTCTTTCGGCAGGGTGGCTTTTCGAACGATGAACATCGCTGATTCGCCCTGGCTGTCACGCGTCTGCACCACGTGCCAACTTCGTGGCAGAGTAATCGCGAGGAAGAGAGCGACGACGGCGGCCAGAATTGCCAGGCCGCTCAGGATGAAACGCCTGCGGTTTTTCCTTTTCAGCGGTTCCACCCGGTTTCGCCAGGTGTAGCGATCGCTAAGGGCAGAGGATTCTCCTGTTGCATCACCGTCAGGTGTTCTTCTTTCCATGATTTCTTGTTCACTTCTTAATTGGAGTTACGCACCTGGTAACAACAGGGGCCAAATGACATCCTGAGCCTCGCCACGGCAGCACGCCAGCTGGCGGTGTCGCCGTGTCTCCGTGTCTCCGCATCTCCGTGTCGCCGTGTCGCCACGTCTCCGCATCTCCGTGTCTCCGCATCTCCGTGTCGCCGCATCTCCGTGTCGCCCCATCGCCGCATCGCCGTGTCTCCGTGTCGCCGCATCTCCGTGTCGCCGTGTCGCCACGTCTCCGCATCTCCGTGTCGCGGTCTGCTGTCTTCCGAAAGCCGTGGGCCAACTGTTACCTCCGAAACTCCAGTGATTAACTTGTTTCCTTATCCACTCTGACCAGCGTTGCTTCGAAACGCCCGCGGTGCCTGCCCTGTTTCCCGGCGAAAAACGCGGCTGAAGTAGGCTGCGTCATTGTAACCAACCCGGTTGGCGATCTCGGTAATCGTCAACGACGAGGTGCAGAGAAGATGGCGCGCTGAACTGATCCGGCAGCGAGTCAGATATTGCCATGGGGTGAGGCCAAGCTCCTTGCGGAATACGCGGCTGAGATAGTTTTCGGTAACACCCATCTCCTCTGCCAACTGGCGCCGCGAAAGAGCTTGGTCGAAGTCTCTGCCGATGCGCTGCACGACCTGGCGAGTCAGCTGCCCAAGATTGGGAGGCAGGTCATCAAAGTCATCGGGCAACGGAGGACGCGCCGGAGGCCTGACCGAAGCAGGCGGCTCTTCGGAGATGGCGTCGGTTGAATCGAGCGGCAGTTGAATGTGGAAGGTGCTGCCGGCGCCGGGGGAGCTTTCGATCCAGACCGCACCGCCGTGCAGTTTAATCACTTCGTGCACGATTCGAAGTCCAAGACCAAGGCCATGTCCGGGTTGCAGCGATTGGTCTCCCGTTGTGAAGGCATCAAAGATCTGCTGTCGCTGCTGCGGCTCGATTCCCTGACCCGTGTCCCGGACCCAGATATGCAGGTGAACGGGAGTGGCTTGCGCGCCCAGGGTGATGTGCCCACTGGCGGTGAATTTGCGGGCATTGCTCAGCAGGTTCAGGATGACCTGTCGTAAACGCGGGGGATCAGCGGTGATCGGCGGCAATGTCTCTGGCAGTTCCAGACGCCATTCCATATCGCTTCCGGTGGAGAGGCTGCCAGCTGTGCTCTGAAACACCTCCTCCAGCCAGGCCCGGGGTTCGATCCTTTCAGTGAAAAGATCGAGCGCCCCAATCTCGGCGCGGGAAAGATCGAGCAGGTCGCTGATCAGTCGTTCCAGGTGCTGCCCGCTGTTGTAGATGTACCGCAGGTCCCGGATCAGATCGGGCGGCAGATCGGTCCCATAGAGATCAGGGTTGTCGAGGGCCGATTGGCTGTAGCCCAGGATCACGTTGAGGGGTGTGCGCAATCCGTGGCTGACGTTGGCCAGCAAACGACCTCTCAGCTGGTTTGCCCGTTCAGCTTCTGCACGAGCGTCCACGGCCTCACTGTAGAGCTGGGCATTTTGCGCGCCGATTCCGAGCTGGTCGGCCAGGGTCTGCAGACCTATCAGGGTCTGATGGGTGTGGTGGGTCGGTTTTCGGCTGTGCAGATCCAGCAGGCCCAGGATCTGGCTACCTCGTCGAACGGGTAGAATCACCCGTGAACGGGTGGCGGGCCAGTCAGGATCGGGTGGAAAGCGAGGGCTGTGCCGGGCGTCGGGAATGAAGGTGGGCTGGTTATTCAACAGGGTATATCCCAACAGCCCGGACTCGTCCAGCGGAATTGGAACTGCTTCGCCGTGGCTCTCCCCAGAGGCATCCAGAATGAACTCTCGTCTGCTGTCGGACCACAAAAAAATCTGCACATCATCGTAGCTGTAGTTGGTTCGAATCAACTCCGCTGTCTCACGTCGCAGCTCCTGCCAATCCAGGATGGAGCCGACCCGCCGGCTGATCTCCAGGCTGGTCTCCATCTGGGTTAGCCGTTCCTCCCTCTGGCGCCGGCTGATGCCTACCAGGCGACTGGGAAGGTTGGCCATTGCTACAAGATTTCGCGTTGCTGTCTCTGCCATGTTTTCCCCGGTGATCAGGCGTGGATTGTGAGAAAAAGTTCTGGGCAGAGGCTGACCCTGAGTCACCCGAAGTGCCAGGTCGAACATGGTGCTTCCGAATTCGAAAGCGTTGGTTTCCACCGTTGCGGAAATGCTGCCATCGATGATCGCTGCCAGAGCCAGCGGGTCGCCATTGATTCCGACGATAACTGTCCGCTCGTCGACCATACCGATATCCTTGCCCGCGTCCCTGGCTGCCAACGCCAACGTGTCGGAGAGACCAAAAATGGCATGGAAGGGCCTCTCGAGTCGCTGCATGGTGTCGGAGATCTGATCGAAAGCCAGGTCATAACGCCAGGAGGCCGGTGCGTGGGTCACTTCGATCCCAGGATAGTCTTTTAGCGTCTCATGGATTCCCTGCAATCGCTTCTGACCCGCATCGTAGCTCTCTGTCAGGCCACCGGCAATCAGCAGGTGTCCCTCTCCCTTCAGTTGTTCCGCCAGGTAGCGAGTACCCATTCGGGCCGCGCCAATCAAGCCGGTGGCAACGGCTACCAATGGATGGGAGATTTCGATCTCGCCCCCCATGATGATGGGCATACCCGAGTCGGCGATCTGGCGAATCAGGTCGGGGTTCAAATCCTGCATGATCAGGGCGTTGAGTTCCTGAGCCAGCAAACCTTCCATCAGGCCCATCTGTTCCTCACCAGATAACGAGGAGAGGTCCAATTCCAGGGGGATCAGATCTGCACCAACTTGGGCCGCTTTCTTGAAGATTGGCTCTCGTACCATAACCCAGAAGGGATCGGTATACACCAACTGCAATCCAAATCGAAGGGTTTGGGCCACGATTATCTTTCAGGGGACTGGGTCGCCCGACGGCGCTGGCTTGAGTGGTAGCCAGGCCAATACCCGTTGGATCATTTGGTCCCAATAGATCCATTGGTGGTCGCCAGGGCTTTCCTCGTAGGTCAGTTCAAGATCGAGCGGTCGAGCGAAATCGCGGAATCGGATATTCTGATCGTAGAGAAAATCTTCCGTGCCGCACCATTGGTACAGGCCAGGTTTCGGACCATTCGAAGAGGCAACGCTGTCGGCCAGATGAAACAGGTCATTCTTGCTGTCTGCGAACTGGGAAAGGTCGCCAAAGATGTTTTGCAATTCCTGCCGCCATTCAATCGGGGCGGTCTCCATTGAATGGACCGGATCCAGTCCTCCGGACAGGCTCGCCGCTGCGGCAAAAAACTCCGGTCGCCTCAAGGCGAGTTTGAAAGCCCCGTAACCGCCCATGGAAAGACCGGCGACGAAGGTGTGCTTTCTGGATCGGGACAGCGGAAAGAAGCTGCGACACAACGCTGGCAGCTCTTCGCTGATGAAGGTCCAGTATCGACCGCCCGTTGCCATGTCGGTGTAAAAACTGCGATGTACGGCGGGCATGACCACGGCCAGACCCAGGGGCTCCACATAACGTTCGATCGATGTGCGCCGGCACCAGATGGAATGATCGTCGGAGAGTCCATGAAGCAGGAAAAGGGTTGGGTATTCCGGCCGGGCAGGTTGGGGCAGAATCACGTTCATCGAGGTGTGAAGCCCCAACACGTCGGAGAAGAAATCGCACTGAATTAAGGCCATGGGCTAGGTGGAACAAGTATCAGTCGCTCGACGGCACTACGCTCGACGGCCGCGCGGCTGAACGGCATCGCCAGGCGCTCGCCTCTGCGCCACAGGGGAATCAGGTCGTCGTAATGGCTGCTGGACAGGTGACCCGACTGGCCACCCGGAATCATTATCGTACAACGTTCCCAGTCGCTCGGGTCGGCAACGAAGCGCAGGGCATCCCCACCCAGGATTGGTTCCAGCGGCAGATGGGGTTTGCCTGTTGCCCGGAGCATGGTGTCGTGCGCGCCACCAACGGGATAGGGGCCTCGATTGAACAACAGATTCAGGGGCTTCACCACGCCAAGCAGATGGGAAAACTGGACCTGGTTGAGCCTGCCCCAGGTCCAACGGCTGACATCTGACCCGAACCACTCTCTCATCTGCTTCAGGGTGATACGCAAGGCGGTATGAAGCACCTCATCCGGATGTTGTGGAATCCCCGTCAGAGGATCGCGCAGCCAGGTGTTGTCCGACGGATCATCGAGCATGTCCAGCAGGCGCACCACACTGCGTCCATGATACAGATTGACGCCGAATATGGGATGTATACTGGTGCCCACATAGAGCTCGGTCCATTCCCCCAGGTGAGGCCTGAACACGACATTGAGGCAGTTGATGATGCAAACCTGGGTGATGGCAGCTGCTACGCTGTCTGACTCCATGCAGTAGTCCCATTCCTTGAGATCAGTCAAGACCTGGTGTTCCTGGCGGTTGTTGGGACGGAGTCGCTGCAGATGTTTCGCGAACCGTTTTGCCTGGGCACTGAAGGTATCCAACTGGAAATGGGCGAAATCCTGGGCCGTGAGGTTGTCGTCTGCCGTGATCAGGCTCACGAGCCGGGTCGCACGGCTGGGATTCTCCAAGTCGGCGCTGAGAAAATGGGGATACTGGGGATCGACCACCAGGTTGTTGGCCACTCCGATCCAGCCCGACTCCGGATTCACAATCTGCGGAAGTTCATCCAGCGTCAGGAACCGTTCCCAATCATAGTCAGGGTCCCAGCCCGGCACCGGAGCCATACCGAAGCCCTTTTTTCGTACAGGCATCCAGCCGGCCTGAATGAAAGCGATATTGCCCGCTGTATCAGCATATACGAAGTTGTGGGCCGGGGTTGCCCAGTTGGCCAGTCCAGCGCGAAACTCCTGCCAGTCTTTTGCCCGACTGTATGCCAATACGCTTCCGAGCAGGTCGCTTGGATCATGACCCACCCAACGCAGGGCCAGGGGTTGATCAAAGGACGCGATGTCGCTAATGATCGGTCCATGGCGAGTAAGGTGGATCTCTTCGATGACAGGCTGCGGGCGGCCCTTGACCACGATGGTCTCGCGCACGATCTCGATCGCCTGCCATTCTCCGTCGACTTCGTATTCCAGGGGGTTGTCGGGATTCAATCGCTCGACGTAAAGATCCTGGGCATCTTGCCATGCCGTTGTCAAGCCCCACGCGCAATGCTCATTGTGGCCGGCAACCACGCCGGGCGCGCCGGGGAACGAAGTTCCCGACGCATGATATCTGCCGCCCGAGAGATGGATCATGTACCAGAGGGCGGGCATGGCAATGGACATATGAGTATCATTGGCCAGCAGAGGTTGGCCAGTGGCAGTACGTGACCCTGCGACGGCCCACTGGTTGCTGGCACCGCCCGTCAGCGGGATTCCGGGAAGCCGGTCGGCCGACGGCGGCTTTATCGCTTCAGGCTGCAATATCTCTTCCACCAACTGCAGAGCCTCCCGCAGGGCGTCACTTCGCCAACCGTTGGGAGGTGGAATGTTGCCACCGTTATTGCCTGATCCGGGCACCACCGTTGGATTGTCGGCAGGATAGGGTGGCTCCAAATCGCTAGCCAACTCGGCGCCCACCTTGCGGGTCAACAATGCCCGGACGATCTCGCTCTCCATGTTGCTGCTCAAATTGAGGCACATCACCTTGGCCCAATACACGCTATCTACCGGGCGCCAGGGCTCTGGTTCAAAGCGAAGCAGGCTAAACTCCAGGGAGAGTTTGCCGCGGTGGGAGTCAATGTAGGCATTGACTCCCCGGGCATAGGCTTCAAGGATGCGCAGGGAGTCTTCTGGCAGTTGGGTGACTTCTTGTTCGGCGGCCCTGTTTGTACCGATTGTCCGCAGGAGTTGATCGAATTTGAGGGCCTCATCGCCGAGAACTTCAGCCAGCCGGCCGGCGCCCATACGGCGCTGGATATCCATTTGCCAGAGCCGATCCTGAGCATGCACGTAACCCTGGGCGAAAAACAGGTCTTCTTCGGAATCGGCGTAGATGTGGGGAACACCCCAGCTGTCCCGCAGTATTTCAACCGGACCAGAACTGCCCGTTGCTTCAAGCTGCCCGCGGGTTTGCGGAAGGAAGCGTCGCGTGAATGCAACGAGGCCGACAATGATGCCCGCTGCAAGAGAAAAGAGCGCCAGAAGTGCGAAAAATACCTTTTTCATGGGCTCAGTCATCCCATTCTTCACCGGTTTGACCCGGAATCTCGACATCGACGACCTCGCCATGCAGGTCCACCACGACGCGGAATCCCAGCATGCCGAGCCAGGTCCGGACTTCTGTGGGCACTGCCTGATCCAGGGCCTGGTCCACATTCTTGATGGAGGCGTCCAGCATCGCTTTGGTAAACAGGTCATCTCGGCCCATCATGCGCATGACTTCCTCTACCGCTTCGTCCTTATAGGGCTCCATGTGTTCCCGCATGCGCAGGAGGATCTGCCGGTCGACATCACGCGCCAGAACGTGCCGTCGAAAGCCTGCATCAAGCACCACGTAGTGGGCTTCGTCGCCGATATAGCTTAGCTCTACCGGTTCACCGGCTTCGTTGAAAATCAACCCGGCGAACAGGGCACCGGGGGTTTCTGTATTTGTCATTCGTTCCTCTACCATTGACAATTGACGATTCACCACAAGGTCCCGCAGCGAAGCGGAGTGGAATTGACCATTAGACACCTAGGGTAACATGCTTGCTCAGGGGCGTCAATTTGGCGATTCCGGGTGCTTTCGCTTGACAATCAGCGCAAACTCTGGCATGCTTGGAACACCGGGGGACGCCTCATCGTCTATGGAACGACTCCCTGCAATCCGAAACGCTATGACGCATTTTATGTTGCCTCTGATTCTAATACTCGGCCTCTTTCTGAACGCCGCGCCTGTCTGGGCTGATCCACCCTGGCACGATGCTACAGTGCTGCCCATCACCGGGGAGTTGACCTTCTACGGCGCCGGTGCGATGGAATGGGCCTACGAGCACCGTCTCCAGCGAGGCCAGGTGCCGGTCTGTGATCCGCCGCAGTGTGTGGGCTACGTGGCAACGCTGCGTCCTGGAGACCTGGGGCGCAAGGTTTGGCTGCAAGCAGAAGGTCGCGCTGCTGAGGGACCATTTCTCGTAGTTGACTACGCGGCCCAAAAAGATTATGAGCGTCTGCGGGCACGGGGGTTAATCGCAGAGATCGACAACAAGACCGCCAGGCGCTGGGGGATGATCGTGCCGTTGCAGAACGTCCGCATGATGGCCGAGTCCCCTTACACTGAGAGCATTCATTTGCCGTTGGCGGCGGTTGCCGGCGCCAGATACCGGGTCGAGGGGACGATGCGAGGGGGCGCTATCTCCCACCTGTGGATGCCGCTGTTGCTGTCCGATTAGGGGCGGCACGGGGACATGGGGACATGGGGACACGGAGACGCGGGGACACGGGGACACGGGGACACGGGGACATGGGGACATGGGGACGCGGGGACACGGGGACGCGGGGAGGGGGGACACGGAGACATGGGGACACGGAGATGCGGAGACACGGAGACGCGGAGACACGGAGATGGGGTGACTGTGTGATACGGGGACCTCGAAACTCTGAAACTCTTCAAAAAAAACATCCGGGGGAAGCAACATGACGGAAAACCATCCTGCTGGCTACAGGCCGACGATCCACGATCTGCCGGCCGGCGAACGTCCGCGAGAACGTTTGGAGCACTATGGATCAGCAGCGCTGAGCACGGCCGAGCTTCTGGCTATCCTGTTGAGGGTTGGCACCGGGGGAGAAAATGCTGTGCGGATGGCGGAGCGGGTGCTGGCCCATTTCGATGGGTTGCCCGGATTGGCCCAGGCATCGGTGGCCGAACTCTGCCAGGCGAAGGGCATCGGTCCCGCCAAGGCGGTCCAGATCAAGGCCGGGCTGGAACTGGGTCGGCGTTTGCTGGTGACGGCACCTCATGAACGTCCGCAGGTGCGTTCCCCCGCCGATGCAGCCAATCTTCTCATGGCCGAGATGTCGATTTTGCCCCAGGAACATCTGCGCACTGTGCTGCTTGACACGCGCAATCGGGTTCTGCGCATACCAACGGTCTATGTCGGCTCGTTGAATTCGGCAGTGGTGCGGGTTGGGGAGGTCTTTCGAGAAGCGATCCGCGTCAATTGTGCCGCATTGATCGTCGTGCATAACCATCCCAGCGGCGACCCAACACCCAGCCCGGAGGATGTCCAGGTAACCCGAATGATCGTCGAAGCCGGCGATATGCTCAACATCGACGTGTTGGATCACCTGATCATCGGCAGGCAGCGTTTCGTCAGCCTCAAGGAGCGCGGTCTG